>JAJPYP010000207.1 GCA_021204885.1 Prevotellaceae bacterium | reverse complement strand
TGAACAAACCCGACGTGTTGCTGAACATACACATCGCCGAAACGCGCTGCACCCTCTCGCTGGACTCCAGCGGCGAGTCGCTGCACCGCCGGGGTTACCGGCAAGAGGCCGTCGAGGCGCCGCTGAACGAAGTGCTGGCCGCCGGCATGATTTTGATGACCGGCTGGCACGGCCAGTGCGACTTGATAGACCCCATGTGCGGTTCGGGCACCATTCCCATCGAGGCGGCACTCATCGCCCGCAACATCGCGCCCGGCGTGTTCCGCAAGGAGTTCGCCTTCGAGAAGTGGTCCGATTTCGACCCCGACCTCTTCGACGCCATCTACAATGACGACAGTGGGGAACGCCCCTTCGACCACAAGATATATGCTTACGACAACAACCCGAAAGCCATCGAGATAGCCTCGCACAACATGAAAGCGGCTGGCACTAACAAGGACGTGGTGTTGAAGCAACAGCCCTTCCAGCAGTTTGAACAGCCGGCGAAGAAGGCGGTGCTCATTACCAATCCCCCTTACGGCGAACGCATCCCCACCGACAACCTGCTGGGTCTCTACCAGATGATTGGCGAGCGGTTGAAGCACGCCTTTATGGGAAACACAGCTTGGATCCTCTCTTACCGGGAGGAGTGCTTCGACCAAATCGGTTTGAAGCCCACCCGTAAAGTGCCCCTTTTCAACGGGGCTTTGGAGTGCGAGTTTCGTTGTTACGAGATATTCGAGGGTTCTTATAAAGGTTTCCGCGAAGGGGGCGAGGAGTTGCACAAGGAACGTAGGGAACAACGCCCATACACCGGCGAGCGTCGCGGCGAGTTCAAACCAAAGGAACGGAGCGAGTACGGTTACCGTGAACGGGGAGAATATGGTTACCGCGAACGGGGAGAATATAAGCCCCGCGAGCATAAGGGACCCGACAGGGAGAACGAGCGCAGGGATTTCTATCGGAAGTATTGGGACATGCGCGAACGGGGTGACCGTGGCAACCGTGGCGAATCCTCCACACCCTATCGCCGTTCCACCACCAGCGACGACCATCCTCAACAAGATTAACCATTAACTCCATACCAAGATGAAAATATTACTGTTAGGATCGGGCGGGCGTGAACATGCGTTGGCTTGGAAAATCGCCCAAAGCCCCCGGGTTGAGAAGCTTTATGTCGCTCCGGGCAATGCCGGTACGGGCATTACAGGCGAGAACGTGGCCATCAAGGCCACCGATTTCACCGCACTCAAGACGTTTGCCTTGGAAAAAGGCGTCGATATGGTGGTCGTAGGCCCCGAAGACCCGTTGGTACAGGGTATTTACGACTGCTTCCGGGACGACCCCGCTACGAGCCACATCGCCGTGATAGGCCCCACGGCCGCCGGAGCGCAATTGGAGGGCAGCAAGCGGTTCGCTAAAGAGTTCATGATGCGGCACGGCGTTCCCACGGCCCGTTACCTGAGCGTAAACGGCACCTCGTTGGACAAAGGCCTTTCCTTTTTGGATACGTTGCAACCCCCGTACGTCTTGAAGGCCGATGGTCTGTGTGCGGGAAAAGGCGTGCTCATCGTCCCCACGTTGGAAGAGGCCAAGCGCGAGTTGCGCGACATGCTGGGCGGCATGTTCGGCAACGCCAGCGCCACGGTGGTCATTGAAGAGTATCTTGACGGCATCGAGTGTTCCGTCTTCGTGATGACCGACGGCCTACATTATAAGGTGCTGCCCGTGGCCAAGGACTACAAACGCATCGGCGAGGGCGACCGTGGATTGAATACCGGCGGCATGGGAAGCGTAAGCCCCGTACCGTTTGCCGACGACCTATTTATGGAGAAGGTGCGCACGCGCATCATCGAGCCCACCCTGCAAGGATTGCGCGAGGAGGGCATCCTCTACAAAGGCTTCCTCTTCTTGGGCTTGACCAACGTGCAGGGCAACCCCATGGTCATAGAGTACAACGCGCGTATGGGCGACCCCGAGACGGAGAGTGTCATGCTGCGCTTGCAAAGCGACTTGGTGGACCTCATGGAGGGCATCGCCCATGAGGATTTGGACAAACGGGAACTCCGGACCGACCCACGCACGGCAGCTTGCGTCATGTTAGTGAGCGGCGGTTATCCCGAAGCTTACCAAAAGGGAAAAGTGATGGAGGGATTGGAAGCCGCGGCCGCTACGGGCAGCGTCTTGTTCCATGCCGGAACGGCGGTGAAAGAGGATGCCGCCACGGGCGCGAAGCAGACGGTAACCGCCGGCGGACGTGTCCTTGCCGTCTGCTCATACGGTGCAACCCGCGAGGAGGCGTTGCAGCAGAGCTACCGCGCCGCCGGGCTCATCACCTTCGAGGGCAAATACTTCCGGCGCGATATCGGCTTTGACCTCTAAGCGACGGCTCACGCCATGAGGTCCCAACGATTCCAAACCCGCGTAGTGAAGGGACGGTTCACGCTGCCCGTGGCCATCCTCTTTGCGGCGGTTTGCTGGTTGACGGGCTGGCATGAACACGTGGGGGCCGTCTTGCCCGCATGGGCAGACGGCATAGGCGGTTTCCTGCTGCATGGCGTTATAGGCTACTTCTTAATCGGGCTGAACAACACGTACAACATCATCCGTGTACGCGCTTCGGTGCAGACGGGCATTTATCTGCTGTGGGTGGCCGTCTGCCCCGTGCTGCATGGCGTGGACAAGGGAAATGTGGCGGGGCTTGTCTTCCTCATGGCACTTTATTTCCTTTTCAAGAGCTATCAACAAAAAGACTCCGAGAAGCAGCTGTTCCTTTCATGCGCCTTCTTGGGGGCCGGCAGCCTGCTCGTTCCGCAGTACACGCTCACCATGCCCCTTTTCTGGATAGGGGCGTATCTCTTCCGTGCCCTTCACCCAAAGAGTTTCCTCGCCTCGCTTGTGGGTTGGTTCCTGCCTTACTGGTTCCTGTTGGGCTATGCTTTCTGCACGGGACAGATGGAGTTGTTCCAACGTCCGTTTAGGGAACTGGCCACATTCCAATCCGTGGTGTTCCATCCCGACGTGCGCGAGTGGATCACGTTGGGCTACTTCCTGCTCTTTTACCTTATCAGCGCCCTGCACTGCATGGCCACCGGTTTCGAGGACAAGATACGCACCCGCAGCTACCTGCAATTCCTGATGCTCCTGTGCTTCTGCCTCTTCGTCTATTTCCTCCTGCAACCCGCCTTGACCGCCACGTTCTTACCGCTCCTACTCATGGCCGGCAGCATCTTGACAGGACATCTCTTCGTGCTCACCGGCGGGCGCGGTTCCAACCTACTCTTTATCGGGATGCTTGTAGGACTGCTTGGCCTCTACGTACTCAACGTGTGGATGCCGCTATAGGCCTTTATTCCCGAGGGATGTGTCAAAAGCACTTCGGAGGCCGGAGGCGCTTGCCACGTGCCTTCACAATCCCTCTCAAGCTCACAACGCCGCTTCTTGGACACCGGGAAGAAGTGGGAAAAACGACACAGACGGGGAATTGGCGTAAAAAATGTTTCCTTCCATCAATAAACTGCCGCAACCGGGCAAGTTAAACCATGAAATCATTATCTTTGCACCTTGAAGCCATCAGCGTGGCCAACCCTATACAAGCGACTGTATAATAAATAGGAATCCTAACGTATCCTGAAGGAATGAAGTCATACAAAACCATAAACAACCTGACGGGTTGGGTCGTGTTTCTCATCGCGGCGACGGTCTACTGCCTCACCATTGAACCCACCGCCAGTTTCTGGGACTGCCCGGAGTTCATATTGACCGGTTATAAGCTCGAAGTGGGACACCCGCCCGGGGCACCCTTCTTCATGTTGGTGGCCAACCTCTTCACGCAGTTCGCCCACGATGCAAGTACGGTGGCCAAGATGGTGAACTACATGAGCGCCTTGATGAGCGGCGCGTGCATCCTCTTCCTTTTCTGGAGCATCACCCACTTGGTGCGCAAGTTAGTCATCAAGGACGCGGAACACATCACCGCGAGCCAGATTGTAGTCGTGATGGGCAGCGGCGTGGTAGGCGCCTTGGCCTATACCTTCAGCGATACCTTCTGGTTCAGTGCCGTGGAAGGCGAGGTGTATGCCTTCTCCTCCATGTTCACCGCCATCGTCTTCTGGCTGATACTGAAATGGGAGGATGTGGCCGACGAGCCGCACAGCGACCGTTGGTTGGTCTTGATCGCTTACCTGACGGGACTCTCCATCGGCGTGCACCTGCTCAACCTGCTCTGCCTGCCCGCCATCGTGTTGGTCTATTATTATAAGAAGGCACCCCATGCCAACGTGAAAGGTTCCTTGCTGGCGCTCTTCGGCTCCATGGTGTTAGTGGCCGTGGTGCTCTACGGCATCGTGCCGGGCATCGTGAAGGTGGGCGGATGGTTCGAGCTGCTCTTTGTCAACGAGATGGGCATGGCGTTCAACAGCGGGGTCATCGTCTACATCATCCTGCTGGCGGCCTCGCTTGTATGGGGCGTGTACGAAAGCTACGTGGACAAGCATCCCGGCCGCATGGCCTTCTCGTTCATCCTTACCATCGCCATGTTGGGCATCCCCTTCTACGGGCACGGCACCAGCGCGGTGGTCATCGGCATCGTGGTCATCG
Source organism: Prevotellaceae bacterium (assembly GCA_021204885.1). The sequence continues at coordinate 108 of JAJPYP010000207.1, read as the reverse complement.
CCCTGTTGTGGCTCTACCTGAACCCACGGATGCAAAAGCGCGTCAAAGAGCGCTTCCGCGTCTCGGCACGCACGTTGAACACGGCGTTGCTCTGCACCATGATGATGG
>JAJPYP010000086.1 GCA_021204885.1 Prevotellaceae bacterium | reverse complement strand
TATATACTTTATCACACCTTTGAAACCTTACCCCCAATAATTATCGGGTGAGCCGACTTTATTCTCGAGCGCGTTAGAATCGGTAATGGCTTGCATGACTCAATTTGTAGCGTCTTTTTTGCGATGATAATACAAAAACGGCGCATTGCTATCTTGCAACGCGCCGTTTACCTCAAGTGGTGTCACCAGGAATCGAACCGGGGACACAAGGATTTTCAGTCCTTTGCTCTACCATCTGAGCTATGACACCTTTTGGTTTATCGTGGCGGCAAAGATAGGGAGTTTTTTCCACTCTGCAAACCTTTTGAAATAAAAATGTGCTTTCTGAAATGAAAAGTTCTGCCTTTATCCTTATCTTTGCCCCAAATTGTGACGCAAATGGGCGTTGAATTAGGGAAATACAACAGGTTGCAAGTGGTCAAGGAGGTGGACTTCGGCCTCTATTTAGACGGTGGCGACGAGGGGGAAATCCTCTTGCCGGCACGTTATGTGCCCCAGAATTGCCATGTGGGCGACGTGATTGAGGTGTTCATCTACTTGGACAGTGAGGAGCGCTTGGTGGCCACCACGTTGAAACCGCTGGTGGTGGTGGGCGAGTTCGCTTGCTTGGAGGTGTCGTGGGTAAACCAATACGGGGCTTTCCTTAACTGGGGGCTGATGAAGGATCTTTTCGTGCCGTTCAGCGAGCAGCGGGTGAAGATGCAGGTGGGCAGGCGGTATGTTGTCCATGCCCATTTGGACGAGGAGAGCTACCGCATCGTGGCTTCGGCAAAGGTGGAGCGGTATCTTTCCAGCGAGTTTCCCGACTATGCGCCCGGGCAGGAAGTGGATATCATGATATGGCAGAAGAGCGATTTGGGCTACAAGGCGATTATAGAGAACCGGCATGGCGGCTTGCTCTACGACTCCGAGATTTTCCAGCCATTGCACGTGGGCATGCGCTTGAAGGCATACGTGAAGCAGGTGCGCGACGACGGGAAGATTGACCTTGCGCTCCAAATGCCCGGCAGGGAGATGGTGGAGGAGTTCTCGGAGACGTTGTTGGTCTATATACGCAGGCACGGCGGCCACATCTCCTTGACCGACAAAAGCCCGGCCGAAGAGATTTACGATGCATTCGGCGTGAGCAAGAAGACTTTCAAAAAGGCGGTGGGCGACTTGTACAAGCGGCACTTGGTGCAGTTGCAGCCCGAAAGGATCGTGCTGACCGACGCCGCTTATTGAAGGTGTCCGCTTGTTGGGTGCGGCCCGCTTATTTTAGAAACGCATCTGTTCCGTTTTTCATCATTTATCGCGTGTCTATGCCGGTAAAACGGGTGCGCGTTCCAGTCCCCTCTCTTATTTTTCCCATGTAAATGATTGAATATAAGATGTATATGTACAAGTTCACAAATAAGCACATTTAAATGTGCTTATTTTATTCCGATCATGGACGGGGAATTACAACCCGAATGAGGTCTTTGTATGGTTCATGGTATTCTCTCCCACAATATAGGCATAGCATGCCACGGGGATGAATTGCAAGATTATGTCGTCAATCTTCCTTGTTCCCCACTTACTGATGCTTGTGACAAGGGCATAATCCATTCGATTCTTATCCATGAAATATTTCAATGAAAGCAATTCGTTGGGACGTTCGAAGAAACGGTCGGTCCATTTTACCTCTACAGCCCAATCGGGTTTTTGACGTGCGGCATTCAGCCCTACAATATCCACTTCGCCTTCCTGTTGACCTGCCTTCCAGTTGGCATAATGTATGGATACACCTTGTCTTGGAATCCATTGGGCATAGACAGCCGTTTCAACCATATTCCCTATTTCACTGTCTTGCCCGCTGATAGGCTGGAACAGGGCACATCTAAGGGAGGGGTTGGTAAGATATATTTTGAACTGCCGCTCGCGTTGATACTGTTTGGCCGTATCGTCCGTTCTACGCACCACTTTGATAAGGAAAGCGGCTTCGAGGTAATTGATATACTTTTTCAAGGTCTCTTTTTTCACTCCCGACTCTTTGCAAAGGCCTTCGTATGAGAATTGTCTTCCTGAATGGTAGGCGATCATGGTAAAGAGCGAATTGAGTTCTTGCACGTCGCTGATACCATACAGGCTGGGCAGGTCGCGAAGCAATACCTTGTCTATAATGTCGTGGCGGATGAACTGACCTGGATTTTCCCGTATCTCTTCAGAGAACACGACTTCCGGATAACCGCCGTAATTGATGTAGTCAATGAAAAGTTCATTGAGTAGCCGCGTGTCTATGCTCTGGTAGATACGCGCTTCCCTGCCATGCCATTCCAAAGAGCCGGGAAGCATGATGTTGGCATAACCTTTCAGATGTATGTACTCGTAAAAGGTAAGCGGCGGTAAACTGAAATCGGTAAAACGGCCTGCGCCGCTTTCGTCGCTTCTTTTCTTGAGTTCGGCAGCTGCGGAGCCTGATGCCACGAACTTGACCTCGCGGTAGGTATCGACCAAGGATTTAAGGTCTACTTCCCACTCTTTGAGATATTGTATCTCGTCATAAAACACATACATTTGTTCTTGGGTGGGATTCTTGCCCAATACCTTGCAAGCCAATATGAAAAGTTGTTCCAAGATAATCTTGTTGTAAATAGGGGTCTCCACCGATATATAGATAATGTTTTGGGCGGATATGCCGCTGTCTATCAGTCTTTGTATCGCATGAAACATCATCACGGTCTTGCCCACCCTGCGGGGCCCCATGAGTATCAACGCCCTGCGAAGCGTGGTGGCTTGAACAAGCGGCATGAAAATATTCAGGTACAATCGCGGCGACATTCTCGCGTAATACGGAGGTATGTTGCCTTCCGTCCACCAAGGATTGTCTACTTTCAATCTTCCTATGATTTGCTTTTCTAACAGTTCTGTATATTCCATGAGATGAATAGATAGTTTTTAATAGTGCAAATATAGTAAAATCTATGAAAATAAGCATATATAATCATGCTTATTTATTCAAATAACACGAAAATAAGCCTTATTTCAATGAAAAACAAGCTTAAGTTGTAACACGCAATACCTCTTGCGGGGCTGTGTCGACACATCCCGCTTCCCTTATGCCGGCAGCTTTCCCGTTTTATTCCAAGCAAGCGTCCAAATCGCGTGCTAATTTCTCCTTGTCGAGGTGCTGGCCGATGAAGACGATTTTCTCCATGCGGTCGCCATATTTGTCGTCCCAATCCTTCATGAGGCCGGGTTCTTGCAGCATGAGCTGGATGAGGTCTTCTTCTGGAGCGGTGGCATACCATAAGCCGGCTTCGGTGAGTTTCTTCTGCACACCTGCCTGTTCAAAGAGGTAGGACATGTCGCGGTTGTGGCTGAAATAGCACACGCCCTTGGCACGGATGACGTTGGCGGGCCACCGGGTGGCTACGAAATGGTCGAATTTGTGTATGTCCAAGGCGGGGCGGCGGTAGTAGACGAAGGTCTGTATGCCATACTCTTCCACTTCTCCTCCTTCGACGGTATGATGGTGGTGTTCATGGTCGTGGTGATGGTGGTGATCATGCTCATGTTCATGTTCATGTTCATGCTCATGTTCTTCCTCTTCTTCGTCTTCGTCATAATGATGCTGCGGTTCCTCTTCCTCCTCTTCCGTTTGGGAACGCTCTATCTCGCGGATCCAACCGGCGGAGGTGGCCACGCGCTCGAAGTTGAACATATTCGTGTGCAGGAGTTTCTTTAGGTCTACGTCGGCATAGTCGCAGGGGATGATTTCGGCGGCGGGCTGCAAGGCGTGCAGTATCTGCTTGATGCGTTCCAACTCGCCCGGTTGTACCTCGGAGGCCTTGTTCAACAGGATGATGTTGCAGAACTCGATTTGCTGGATGACGAGGCTCTCGATGTCCTCTTCATCGATGTTCTTGCGCGTGAGGCGGTCTCCGCAGGCGAACTCGCTTTGCAGGCGCAGCGCGTCGACCACCGTGGTGATGCAGTCCAAACGGCAGATGCCGCCGGAAGTATAGGCCTTGGCCATCGTGGGGATGGAGCAGATGGTCTGGGCAATGGGTTCCGGCTCGCAGATGCCGCTGGCTTCGATGACGATGTAATCGAAGCGGTTCATCTTCGTGATGTCGGCTATCTGCTGCACCAAGTCCATTTTCAGCGTGCAGCAGATACAACCGTTCTGGAGGGCTACGAGACTTTCGTCTTTCTTGCCCACGATGCCTCCCTTTTGGATAAGGTCGGCGTCGATGTTCACTTCACCTATGTCGTTGACGATAACCGCGAACTTGATGCCGTCGGCACCTGCAAGGATGTGGTTCACCAAGGTGGTTTTCCCGCTGCCCAAGTAACCGGTCAAGAGCAGTATGGGTATCTCTTCTTTTCTTTTCATAGATATATAGTTTTGTCTTGTTTTGCTACGCACTCCCCTCTACCCGCGCTTTATAGTCCTCTTCCATAGGAGAATGGGCGCCCGGAAGGGGATAAAAAAAAGTCTGCCCGTGCTTGGCACGTCAGACTTTCAATTTCCTTGTCCGAAACGCGATTACTGAGCGTCAGCTTGTGCGTCTGCGGCGGGTGCTTCAGCATCTTCAGCGGCCTCTTCAACGGTGGCCTCTTCGCTTTCTTCAACGGGCTCTTCAGCTACAACTTCTTCTACTGCAACTTCATCTTCGGTAGCCTCAGTGTTGGCTGCTTTGTTTGCGCAAGATGCGAAAGATACTG
>JAJPYP010000029.1 GCA_021204885.1 Prevotellaceae bacterium | reverse complement strand
TGCGGTCGCCGCACAGCTCGCACTTGGCGTTCTTGTAGACGAGCTCGCAGGTGGGCGAGCCGTGTATGCCGAGCTTGTTCTCGATGCGGCGCACGTTCACGCCGCCTTGCCGCTTGTCGTAGATGAACATGGACAGGCCGCGTCCGTCGCGGGTGCCCTCTTCGGAGCGTGCCAACACCAAGTGCAGGTCGGCGTCGCCGTTGGTGATGAAGCGCTTCACGCCGTTCAAGCGCCAGCAGCCTTCGGCCTCGTCGTAGGTGGCCTTGAGCATGACGCTTTGCAAGTCGGAGCCTGCGTCGGGTTCGGTCAAGTCCATCGACATGGTCTCGCCGGCACAAACGCGGGGGATGTAGCGGCTGCGTTGGTCTTCGTTGCCGAACTCGTAGAGGGTCTCCACACAGTCTTGCAGGGACCATATATTGCCGAAGCCGGCATCGGCGGCGGCCACTATCTCGGCACACATGGTATAGGGCGTGATGGGGAAGTTCAGTCCACCGAAGCGGCGCGGCATGGTCATGCCGTTCAAGCCTGCCTTGACCATCGCGTCGTAGTTCAGCTTGGTTCCCGAGGCATAGTCTACACGCCCGCCGGCCAAATGGGGGCCTTCGGCATCCACGCCTTCGGCGTTGGGGGCAACTACCTCGGCGGTTATCTCGCCGGTTATCTCAAGCACCTTGTCGTAGGAGTCCATCGCGTCGGCGAAGTCTTGCGGGGCGTAGTCATACCGGTCCTTGTCTGCATATCCGCGCTCCTTGAGCTGGCAGATACGCTCCATCATCGCGTTGTTCAGATGGTATTTCAGTTCGGGATTTTCTGTGTAATAGTTTGCCATGGTTTACTTGCTGTTCTGTTTGTAGTACTTAATCATTTTGGGGATGACCTCCTCGACGGTGCCGTTGATCACGTAGTCGGCGATGGTGTTGATGGGGGCGTTCTCGTCGTTGTTGATGGAGATGATGATGCCGCTCTCCTGCATGCCGGCGATGTGTTGTATCTGGCCGCTGATGCCGCAGGCGATGTAGAGCTTGGGGCGCACGGTGACACCTGTCTGTCCTATCTGGCGGTCATGGTCGGCGTATCCGGCATCTACGGCGGCACGGCTCGCGCCTACTTCGGCATGCAGCTCCTTGGCCAACTCGAAGAGCATGTCGAAGCCCTCCTTGCTGCCCATGCCGTAGCCGCCGGCCACGATGATGGGTGCGCCTTTGAGGTTGTGCTTGGCCTTCTCCACGTGGCGGTCGATGACCTTGACCACGTAGTCGGTCAGGGGCACGTACTTGGCCACGTCGTGGTAGACGACCTCGCCCTTATAATTCGCGTCGAGTATCTCTTTCTTCATCACGCCCTCGCGCACGGTGGCCATTTGCGGGCGGTGTTCGGGGTTGACGATGGTGGCCACGATGTTTCCGCCGAAGGCGGGACGTATCTGGTAGAGCAGGTCTTTGTAGACTTTACCCTCTTTCTTGTCTTCGTGGTCGCCTATTTCAAGGGAGGTGCAGTCGGCGGTAAGGCCGCTGGTCAATGCGGACGACACGCGCGGACCCAAGTCGCGGCCTATGACGGTGGCTCCCATAAGGCAGATGCGCGGTTTCTCTTCCTTGAAGAGGTTGACGAGCACCGATGAGTGGGGCAGGGAGGTGTAGGGGAAGAGTCCCGGCGCGTCGAACACGTGCAGCTTGTCTACACCGTAAGGCATTACTTGGTTCTCTATGCCGTCGAGCCCGGTGCCTGCGGCGACGGCTTCCAAGCGGCAGCCCAAGCGGTTTGCCAACTTGCGGCCCTTGGTGAGCAGTTCAAGGCTTACGTCGGCAACGGTGCTGCCTTCAAGCTCCAAATATACAAATATATTATCCATAATCCGTATGTTAAATCCACATTACCCGATTGTGTGGTTGGCCAACAGTTCTACAATCAAATCTTCCACGTCCTTGTCGCTGCCGGTGAGCGTCTTGCTCTCCTTGGCTTGGAAGGAGATGTTCTGGATGGTCTTCACCTTGGTGGGCGAGCCGCTCAGACCGCATTGGGCAAGGTCGCCGTTCACGTCGGCCACGCTCCATTCGGTGATGTTCAAGTAGGGACGTTGTTCGTATAGTTCGGCGTAAGGAAGCGGCTTGCCCTCGGCCGTGAGGGCGCTCTTCTCTTGCGCTCCCAACGCGCGTTTGTATTTCTGTACTAACTTGGCGTTGCGTGGCCGACAGGGCGCCGCGCTTCCGTTGACGGTGACCACGATGGGCAGCGGCCCCTCTACGGTTTCCACACCGCCGTCGATGTGGCGCTTCACGGTTATCTTTCCGGCGGCTTTGTCTACCGAGATGATCTCTTCGGCGTAAGTGATTTGCGACAGGCCCAACTTCTCGGCCACTTGGGGGCCTACTTGGGCGGTATCGCCGTCGATGGCCTGGCGGCCGCCGATGATAATGTCGTATTCGCCGATCTTGCGGATGGCGGTGGCCAAGGCGTAGGAAGTGGCCAACGTGTCGGCGCCGGCAAAAGCACGGTCGGTGAGCAGGTAGCCTCCGTCGGCTCCGCGGTAAAGCCCTTCGCGGATAATCTCGGCCGCACGGCCGGGTCCCATCGTGAGCAAGGTGACGGTGGAACCGGGATGCCGCTCTTTCAGCTGCAAGGCTTGTTCAAGCGCGTTCAAGTCCTCCGGATTGAAGATGGCGGGTAGTGCCGCGCGGTTGATGGTACCGTCGGCTTTCATGGCATCTTTCCCGACGTGGCGGGTGTCGGGAACCTGTTTAGCCAATACAACGATTTTCAAACTCATGTTGTTCATTCTATTATTTTTAGTACTGGTGTGCTGGTTGAAAAAGTATTCTTTTCAGCGTGCAAATGTAAACAATGTGTCGTTCTTGGGCAAACAAAACTGATGAAATGTAAGAAAAAAGAGGAGGGTATGCGCGTGGCATACCCTCCTTGTCTTTATGTTCTTGAAGTCATTCCCGTCCGTTTCACGACTTCTTCCGGTTCCCGTAACGGCTGAGGAATTTATCTACACGTCCTGCGGTGTCGACTAACTTGGACTTGCCTGTGTAGAACGGATGGGAGGTGTTGGAGATCTCTAATTTTACCAACGGATAGGTCTGCCCTTCAAATTCGATGGTCTCTTTGGTGGCGCAAGTGGAACGTGACAGGAACATGTCGCCGTTGGACATGTCCTTGAATACTACCGGACGATAATTACCCGGATGAATACCTTTTTTCATTGTCTATAGTCGTTTAAAATTGTTTGCTTTCGGTCGCCGTCAAGTGTTCTTAATGGGAACTATGCGGTTTTTCGGACGGCAAAGTTAATGCTTTCCGTTGAAATACCGAAAGAGTTGTGGAAAAAAGTGGTCGGATTACTTATTTTTTTGCTCTCCTAACCACCAATCGATGAGGCGGCGGGCAATGCTCGCCTTGCCGGGTATTTCAGGAAGATTATCCTTGGAATAGAAGGCGCCGGCACTGAGCTCTTCGTCTTGCAGCTTGATCCTGCCGCTTTCGTACTCGGCGGTGAAGCCCACCATGATCCCGCTGGGATAGGGCCACGACTGGCTGCCGAAGTAGCGCAGGTTGCGGATGGTAAGCCCGGTCTCTTCCATCACCTCACGGCGCACGCACTCTTCGAGCGTCTCGCCCACTTCGAGGAAACCGGCCACCAAACCGTAGAAGGTGCCGCGGAAGTTGCGGGCGTGTACCAAGAGTATCTCGTCGCCACGGCGTATGAGCACGATGATGGCGGTGGCGATGGGCGGGTAAAGTTCCGCACCGCAATAGGGGCAGCGTTTCATGTTGGGCAGCTGCTGTATCGTGGGGGTGCCGCAAGCGGGACAGAAGCGGCTCAGCTTGTCCCAATGAAGTATCTGGAACGCCCTGCCGGCGGCGCGGTACAGGGCAAGGGGTAGCCACTCGTAGGTGGCACGCAAGCCCATGAGACGCAGTGTGGGGTGCGCCGCAAGCCATCCGTCCTCTTGGGTGGCTGGGGCGGTTTCCAAGGCGAATGTCTTTATTTGTTCTCCTCCCGGCAGGGTGAGGGTGTGCACGGTGGCTCCTGCGGGGTCGAGCGGAGGCGTGTGGTCACACGGCACGTCGTAACGTGCCGTGTCGGTATCGGCCTTGCCGCTCCTTCCCAAGAGCAGGTCGCCTTGGTGGAAGATGTACCACCGCCACATGGCTTAGAGCGTGCCTTGCTTGAGTTGTTCCACGAAGCGGTCTATCTTGTGCAACTCTTCGGGGATGTGGATGCGTTGGGGGCAACGCGGCACGCAATGGTTGCAACCGATGCAGTGGCTGGCCTGCCGTAGCTTGGGCACGCTGCGGTCGTAGCCCACCAAGAAGGCGCGACGGGCTTCGCGGTAATGCGCGTCCTGGCTGTCCTTGGGTACGTTGCCCTCGTTCAAGCAACGGTTGTAGTGCAGCAGGTTGGCGGGGATGTCGATGCCGTAAGGACAGGGCATGCAGTACTTGCAGTCGTTGCAGGGGATGGTGGGGTATTGGAGCATGATCTGTGCCACCTCTTCCAAAAGAGCGTACTCCTCTTCGGTCAAGGGTTCGAGCGGGGAGTAGGTGCGCAGGTTATCTTGCAAGTGTTCCATGTAGGTCATGCCGCTCAGCACGGTGAGTACGTTCTCGTGTGAGCCGGCGAAGCGGAACGCCCAAGAGGCGACGCTGCTTTCGGGGCGGCGTTGCTTCAACATCGCCACCAAGT
>JAJPYP010000179.1 GCA_021204885.1 Prevotellaceae bacterium | reverse complement strand
CTCTTACATATACAATTTCTCAGAGAAACAGCAGACAGGCGGACACTGTGAAGTGCCCGCCTGTTCTTCATTGCATTCCACCCGACCTCATCTCTACATTGATGACACCCACTTTGTTATAATATGAGAATCCCCTCTTTTTCAGCGTGCTCATTACCGCTTATTTCTTATGCCATGAAACAAATTCTTCGCAAAAAACGTCTGCAATACGATAAATCTCTGTACCTTTGGACGCGATGAGCAGGGTGGTAACTTTTTGAATGGGAATCAAGCGCTGCTTATTCAATGTCTTGCCACTATGTTCCTTATTTAAACGATATACAGTCAGCCTATATCGAACTTACGTTAAACTAAGATGTGATGCTTTTTGCCGAAACAAGATATTTGGATTATAAGTTTCCTGAGCCGCAATATTTAGGAGCCAAATTCATCCATAGGGGGTGGATCGCACAATTCATACCAGAGAACGTGCATACTGTACTTGATGCATTCTCAGGTTCCCAATCCATTGCCTATATGCTCAAACAGTTTGGGAAAAGAGTAATCACGAATGATTTCCTCTGTTTCAACCATCTGATTGGAAAAGCCTTGGTAGAGAACGGCGAGTACATGCTCAATGATGAAGATTTGGATATTCTTTTCTCGCCCAACAGCAATCCGGCGGAATTCAACCTGATGCAAAGGTTGTTCTCGGGTTTGTTCTTCAATCCCGAAGACGCCGCTTTTGCCGACAGCTTCCGTAGCAACGTGCACCGCATGGAGAACGTGTACAAACAAGCATTGGCCTTGACTATAATGTGCAGGAGCATGACACGCAAGGTGACGATGGGGCATTTCGCGCACACACAAGCACTGGTTTATGCCGCAGACCCTGCCCGCGTGAAACGCAACCGTAGCTTGGTGCGCCCGTTGAAAGAGATATTCAAAGAGCTCTGCCCTGAATACAATGCCGCTGTTTTCGACAACGGCCAAGCGAATGCAAGTTACAACGAGAACATACTCGACTTGCTTCCCCGGTTGCGTGGAGTCGATTTGGTCTATTTCGACCCTCCCTATTGCAACAGCCATGCCGACTATCAATCATTCTATCATCTTTTGGAAACATACGTGGAGTATTGGAAAGACAAGCAGTTCGTCAATGGGGTGAAGCGTTATGAACCCAAGAGATATAGCGGCTTTGACAAGAATTCTGAGGCACCCGCCAATTTGCGGCTGATGTTTGAACGAGCCAATCACATCCCGACTTGGCTTATAAGTTATAACGACCGCAGTTATCCCGATATAAACACGATGGTGGGCATGATCGAGACATACCGCAATGTAGAAATCCAAAGGAAAACCTATCAAGCCGGACGTGGAGGAAAAGGAAGCGTCGCCGGCAGCAACGAGATACTTTTTATATGCACGATTAAATAACCGCCAAGACTATGAAACAGTTTGAAAAATGGGATAAAGCGTTCAGAGATCAAGACTTATACGCATTCAATCACAACGCCAAGGGGCTATTGTGGCTGAAAGTGCGTGCGATTTGCCGCTGCAAACAAATAGCGCAGTTTGTCCACCAAAACGACATCACACTTGCCTCAACCAAGATAGCCGGGCAGAACGTCGAGTTATATGAGAAGTTGGAGCATGTTCCCAATGCGATGCAACTTCTTGATGACTACTTGAAAGTCAAAAGTCATGAGTGGTACGCCGCCATGGGAGTAGACGAGAAGAGATTGAAAGAGGATTTGTATAAGGTGCAACATACGCTTGGGGTGGAGACAAGAACAATTCATTGGACAAGCATCTGGTAAGCAGGTATGTCAAGGTAATCAGCAATTACGATGAGTTGGCAGGCAAACAATCGGAGATTGCCCACAATGCATGGAATTATGTTCAGGCCAGCTGGTACAATAATTGGACTTCCTATCTGATAGAATCATTGTTCAAGCGCCATGAGAAGGTGATTCCCGCCGTAGGCGAGATAAAAAGCGTGGATTTCTTTATCGCAGACACTCCCATAGACTTGAAAGTAACCTACTTTCCACATCAGTACATGAGTGAGAGGCTAAAGGAGAAATTGGGAAACAATGAACTCGCTTGGCTTAGGAAAAAAGCGAAAGGACTCGGCATCGTGATTGACAAAGCCAATCCTGAGCCATTGCAGTTGTATATTCTCTCTGAGAAATTGGCGGAAACAGGGCATACGGATATTCTTGAAGAACTGAATGCCAAGCGGAATGAGGTCATAGCAGAAGCCCAAGCGAATAATTTGGAACTGATGAGATGGCTATATGCCAACCAAGGAGAGATGCGTTTTGGTGCTGAAAACAGGCTGTTTGTAATCCTTGTAGATACAGCGGATATGAATCAATCGTGGAAAATGAAAAGAGCTTTTTCTCTCATTGAGCCTCAAGTAAACCGGTATTTAGACGGGTTTGACAATGATACTTTAAAAGAGATTGGTTTTACATTCAAGAACAGGCACTATAAAAGCCTTGCCGATATTATTTTCATCGTAAAATAATATCGGTTTATATACCTGCCGACTTATATCGAACGCAAGCCCGTTACCGCGCTTCCTCTTCCAAACGGAGCAGGTGGTCGGCGGCTTGCAGGATTTTGTTCTTCAACAGTATGGGGTAATCGGGGTTATCGGCAAGGAACGCTTCCACTATGCGGGCGGCTTCGATGGAATGGTGACCGTCCAAGAGGGCCGTGGCCCAGTTTTTGGGGAAGAAGATGTCGCCGGTGCGTTGCACGTCGCGCAACGCTTGCAAGCCGGGGAGCAGGTAGGGCAATGCCTCTTCTTGGCGAAGCGGATGGTTCAGGTAGCGAAACGCTTGTGCCACCCATGGCTCCATGCGTCTGTTCCGGGCCACAAGCAAGGAGTTGAAGAGCGAGTCGCGCCGTGACCTGTCGGGGTCTACAGCGCGGATGACGAATTGGAACTCCCTGTTGCGGTCGGGGTCGCTGATGCGTGCCGCTTGGGTGCTCTTCAAGGTCTCATACCTGTCGGGCATGCGGATGGAGAGCTCGTAGGCCAGCTGCATATAATTGGATTCACTTAAGACCAATCCGGGATAAGGCTTGCGGGTTTCCCATATCTTGTACAGGTCGGCTATCACATCGGGCCTGCGGCACACGGATACCAACGTGCTGAATGCCGTCTTTTGGCAGCCTTTGCCTCTTGGGCTGCGTGCCAGCGCCCACAAGCCCTCTTCCAATTCCGCATCCCCTTCCAAGGGGCCACGCAGGGCCATGTCTTTCAAGTAACCCAAGGAGGCGGTGATGATGAAGGGTTCCTGCTCGGTCTGCAAGTCGGCGAGCATCATCCGCGCGAACGCACGCGCATCTACCCTGCCATGCAGGTAGTTCTCGTAGAGGTTTATCAGCAAGGACAAACGGTTTACCGGGGTGAGCGGCAACGTTTCAAAGTGTTGCAACACATAGCCAGCTGTGCGCTCGTCGAGGGCGAAGTAGCCGTAAGCCTTTCCCGATGTATTGGGCAATATATAAGGATGGTTGAAGCCTGTCGTGTCCAAGGGGCAGACGGTGACGGCCGAATCCAATGAAAGGCTTCCCGTCCACTGCTTGCGCCCTGTCGTGGCCGCGCTCTCCTCTTCCATTAACGTCACTTCCATGGGTTGCGCCCACACTAATCCTTGGCCTGACGGGTCGGTTTGCTTCACAATTAGCTTGCCCGCATTCCACGAGGCGGCTATTTCAGGCATGCTCTTCTCCTTGACCCACGTGTCGCTCCATGTGGCCAAGTCTTCATCGGTATAACGGTCGAGGATGGCAATCAGGTCTTCCCACGTGGTGTTCTTATATAAATAGGTGTGCAAATAATCACGTATGCCTTCCCTGAAACGCTCCTCGCCCAAGCGGTCTACCAACATGCGCATCACGATGGGGGCTTTGTAATAGACCATCTGCCCGTATATCAATCCCGCTTCTTCAAGGTTGGGCAACGCTTGCTTGATGGACGTGGCACCGGCCGTGCGGTTCTCGGCGTAGGCGGGGCGATAGAAGTCGCACAGCTCGTTCAAGGTGGTTTGGTCAGCGTCGGCAGCGGCGTCGGCGATGATCTTGGTGGAGAAGTAGTTGGCAAACACCTCTTTGGTCCATACATCGTTGAACCACTCCATGGTCACGGCATCGCCGAACCACAGGTGGGTGGTTTCATGGGCGATGAGCTTGCAGCGTGCCACAAGCGCGGCGGGCGTAGGGTCAGGGCCCAAGAAGAGGGACTTGTCTTTATACAATATGGCACCGGGGTGTTCCATGCCGCCGAACTGGAAGCCGGGCACCACGACGAAGTCGTATTTGGGGAACGGCGACGGTATGCCTGTATACTCCTCCATCCATTGCAACGAGGCGAACACTTGGTCGAATATCTCAGGGCTTTGGGCAACCTTCTGCGGGTCGGTCTCGCGGTAATACATGGTGATGGTGCGGCCGCCGCGTGTCTCTTCCACCTTCTGCCACTTGCCTGCCACGAACGAAAAGAGATAGGTGCTGATGGGGAGTGTCCTTTCAAATGACAATACCTTGCGTGCTTTATCCTCGTTGTCTATTTGCCATTGCAAGGGGGCATTGGCCACGGCTTCCCATGCCGAGGGGATGTCTAACGTGAGGTTGAACGTGGCTTTCATGTCGGGTTGGTCGAAGCAGGGGAACAGCGTGCGTGCGCGTTCGGGTACCAGCAGCGTGTA
>JAJPYP010000272.1 GCA_021204885.1 Prevotellaceae bacterium | reverse complement strand
TCTTGATACTCGCTCATGTCGATACGGGTCATCATGGTCTCGTCGTCGAAGAGGAATTCGGCCAACGCCTTGGCAAGCTCGGTCTTGCCCACGCCGGTGGTGCCCAAGAAGAGGAACGAGCCGATGGGGCGCTTGGGGTCTTGCAATCCGGCACGGCTGCGGCGCACGGCATCGCTGACGGCGGCAATGGCTTCGTCTTGCCCTATGACGCGCTTGTGCAACTCTTCTTCGAGGCGCAGGAGCTTGTCTTTCTCGCTTTGCAGCATCTTGCTCACGGGGATGCCTGTCCAGCGCGATACTACATCGGCAATGTCTTCGGCATCGACCTCTTCCTTAATCAACGCCTTGTCGCCTTGCAAGCGGTGCAGTTCTTGCTGCGTGGCCTCTATCTCCTTGTTCAGGGCTTGCAGCTTGCCGTAGCGTATCTCGGCTACCTTGCCGTAGTCGCCTTCGCGCTCGGCGCTGTCGGCCTGGAACTTGAGGTTCTCTATCTCTACCTTGTCTTGTTGTATCTTGTTGACAAGGCGTTGCTCGTTCTGCCACTTGGCTTTGTAGATGCTCTCTTGTTCTTTGAGTTCGGCCAATTCCTTGCCTATCTGCTCTAATTTGGCGGTGTCGTTCTCGCGCTTGATGGCCTCGCGTTCTATCTCCAACTGCTTTATCTTGCGGGAGATCTCGTCGAGTTCTTCGGGCACGGAGTCTACTTCCATGCGCAGCTTGGCGGCGGCTTCGTCCATCAAGTCGATGGCCTTGTCGGGCAAGAAACGGTCGCTGATGTAGCGGTTGCTCAGTTCCACGGCGGCGATGATGGCGTCGTCTTTGATACGTACGTGGTGGTGGTTCTCATAGCGTTCTTTCAAACCACGCAGTATGGAGATGGAACTGAGCGTGTCGGGTTCGTTCACCATGACGGTTTGGAAACGGCGTTCGAGCGCTTTGTCTTTCTCGAAGTATTTCTGGTACTCGTCGAGTGTGGTGGCGCCGATGCTGCGCAACTCGCCACGGGCCAAGGCGGGCTTCAAGATGTTGGCGGCATCCATGGCTCCCTCGCTCTTGCCGGCTCCTACCAAGGTGTGTATCTCGTCGATGAAGAGGATGATGTTGCCTTCGGCTTTGATCACTTCGTTGATGACTGCTTTGAGACGTTCCTCGAACTCGCCTTTGTACTTGGCGCCGGCTATCAAGGCACCCATGTCGAGGGAGTAGACTTGCTTGTTCTTGAGGTTCTCGGGCACGTCGCCACGCAAGATGCGGTGGGCAAGCCCTTCGACGATGGCGGTCTTGCCGGTACCGGGCTCGCCTATGAGGATGGGGTTGTTCTTGGTGCGGCGGCTCAATATCTGAAGTACGCGCCGTATCTCTTCGTCACGCCCGATGACAGGGTCGAGCTTGCCGTTACGGGCGGCTTCGTTCAGGTTGATGGCATACTTCTCCAAAGACTGGTAGGTGTCCTCGCTGGATTGGTTGGTTACCTTCTGGCCTTTGCGCAGCTCGTTGATGGCTTCGCGCAGCTCTTTCTCGTTCATGCCGGCATCTTTCAGGATGGTGGCGGCGGTGCTCTTTACAGTGAGCAGGGCCAACAGCAAGGGTTCCAACGAGACGAACTCGTCGCCTAATTCTTTGGCGTATTGCACGGCGCGTTGCAGCACCTCGTTGCTTTCACGGCTAAGGTAGGGCTCGCCGCCCGATACCTTGGGTAGGGACTCTATTTGCTTCTCCAATACGAGGTTGACTTGCTGCTGGTTCATGCCTAATTTTTGGAAGAGGAAGCGGGTGACGCTTTCTCCTACTTTGAGCACGGCAAGCAGCAAGTGGACGGGCTCGATGGTTTGCTGTCCCTTGGCTTGTACCAAGTTGACCGATTCTTGTACGGCTTCTTGGGCTTTGATGGTAAAGTTGTTGAAGTTCATGTTAGTTGCTCCTTTCTCTATTTGCGATGTCAGGTTTGGTTGTCGTTCTTTTCAATCGTTTGTTTGTCGCTGTCGGCATTACCCTTCGCGCGGCTTGCCTGGCTTGGGCGTTTGCACTTGCAACACCGATAGGGGTGCAAATAGTTGACCAATCACGCTTTTTCGGACAAAGTTTCAGTATTTTATGGTATGGATGCGTCAAATTGGCTGTTTTCGGTGGTTGGGGAAAGAATGCAAGGCAAGGGGAGCGTGCGGCTCTGTTTTTTTTATTACCTTTACCGCTCGAAAAGCCGGGTTAAGGCTTGGAACAGGTAACGTCACTTCCAAGAGCCATGTCTGATTACATCCACGAATTGAACGATATGCAACGCGCCGCGGTGCTTTACAACGACGGTCCTTCGCTGGTCATTGCCGGTGCGGGGTCGGGCAAGACACGGGTGTTGACTTACAAGATAGCTTACTTGCTTGAGAACGGTTACGACCCTTGGAACATCTTGGCGCTGACCTTTACCAACAAGGCGGCGCGTGAGATGAAGGAGCGCATCGCACGGCAAGTGGGGCCTGAAAGGGCGCGTTACTTGTGGATGGGTACGTTCCACTCCATGTTCTTGCGCATACTGCGCGTGGAGGCGGCGGCGATAGGCTTCCAGCCGCGCTTCACCATTTACGACGCGGCCGACAGCAAGAGCTTGCTGCGCACCATCATCCATGACATGAAAATAGACGAGAAGGTGTACAAGCCCGGCTCGGTGCAGGGGCGAATATCCAGCGCGAAGAACCACTTGATATCGCCGTCGGCCTACGCTGCCGACAAGTCAATCTATGAGGCCGATTGTGCCATGGGCATACCGGCGATGGGCAGCATTTACCGCATTTATCAGGAGCGGTGCAAGCAGTCGGAGGCGATGGACTTCGACGACCTGCTCTTCTATACGTACGTGCTTTTTAAAAGCCATCCGGAGTTGCTGGCCGAATACCAGGCACGTTTCCGCTACATCTTGGTGGACGAGTACCAAGACACCAACGTGGCGCAACACAACATCGTGTTGCAACTCTCTCGTGAGCACCGGCACGTGTGTGTGGTGGGGGATGACGCGCAGAGCATCTACTCTTTCCGTGGGGCGAACATAGACAACATACTGGGCTTTACGAATATCTTCCCCGACACGCGCATCTTCAAGTTAGAACGCAACTACCGCTCCACACAGACGATTGTGTTGGCGGCGGGCAGCTTGATTGCAAAGAACCGTTGGCAGATACCCAAGTCGGTCTTCTCGGAGAAGGAGGCGGGTGCGCCCATCGACGTGTACCAAGCTTTCAGCGATGTGGAGGAGAGCGAGATCGTGGCCAACAAGATTACCGCCTTGCGCCGCGAGCAGCACAGTGCCTACACCGACTTCGCCGTGCTCTACCGCACCAACGCGCAGAGTCGTGTCTTTGAAGAGGCGATGCGCAAGCGGGGCATGCCTTACCGCATCTACGGCGGCCTCTCTTTCTACCAGCGCAAGGAGATAAAGGATATTACGGCCTACTTCCGCTTGGTGGTGAACCCGCATGACGAGGAGGCGTTCAAAAGGGTCATCAACTATCCGCCGCGCGGCATAGGCGAGACGACCGTGGGGAAACTGGCGGTGGTGGCATCGGCCCGGGGCGTGAGCTTGTGGAGCGTGTTGCAGGAGCCGTCGGCCTACGGGTTAGGCTTCAATAAAGGGACGCTTGCCAAGTTGGAAGGCTTTCGCCAATTGATAGCGGGCTTCATGAAGATGGCGGTGGAAAAGGACGCTTGCCAGACGGGAACGCACATCATCAGGCAGACGGGCATCGTGCAAGAGGCGTGCCCCGACAATACGCCCGAGAGCCGTAGCCGCAAGGAGAATATCGAGGAGTTGGCCAACGGCTTGGACGACTTCTGTGCCCGTAGGCGCGAGGAGGGCAATACGCACATCGGCTTGGACGACTACTTGTCGGAGATTTCTCTGTTGACCGACCAGGACTCGGATGACGACAATGACGAGAAGGTGACGTTGATGACGGTGCACTCGGCCAAAGGGTTGGAGTTCCGCAATGTATTTGTGGTGGGGCTGGAAGAGAACCTCTTTCCCAACGCCATGGCGGGCGACTCGCAGCGGGCGATGGAGGAGGAGCGGAGGCTGTTCTATGTGGCCATTACGCGGGCCGAGGAG
The DNA here is from genome assembly GCA_021204885.1 of Prevotellaceae bacterium. The sequence goes on along the minus strand of JAJPYP010000272.1, from coordinate 611 downwards.
TGCCTGTTCTTCTCTTACGCCAAGAGCCGTTACCGCTACGGGAAGATGGAGTTCTGCACGCCAAGCCGCTTCTTGAAGGAGATTGACGTGAAGTACCTGCACCTGCCGCAGCTTTCGCCTTTGACCGGTGCAGGGGCATCGCCGTCGGAAGGACAGGGAAGCTTTGAGGGGAGTGCGCCGTTCAGAAGGTATGGGCAGCAGGGCAGGTACGGCCGGTTCGGTAAGGAAGATAGCATCGGTTACAGGCAATCGGGTGGGGAATACCGCCCGACCGATAACGGCTCCTTCTCAAAAGGGAATGCGGCACGTGCTTCGGATAATGGAAACGCCTCAAAGGAGGTGCATGCCCCTTCGGGATTGAAGCCGTTGGCAGAGGTGCCCACGTCTGCAAGCCCCGCATCGGCCGCCATGAACGGGAAGCCTGCATTGCAGGTGGGGCAACACATCTTGCACGACCGCTTCGGCATGGGCGAGGTGATGCGCGTGGAGGGGACAGGCGAGAATGCCAAGGCCACCATCCATTTCCGGCATGCCGGCGACAAGCAGCTGCTGTTGCGCTTCGCGCGTTTCAAGATAGTCGATTGACGGGGCGGAGGCTTATACCTTATATA
>JAJPYP010000160.1 GCA_021204885.1 Prevotellaceae bacterium | reverse complement strand
CCAATCTCGACCAACTCTCCACCGTGGCCTACCAGCGCAACGCTTTCCTTTGGCACGCCGGCAACCCCACGTTGAAAGCCAACGTGATGCACTACATGCAGCTGCGCATGAACTTGCAGGATATAGTGCAGTTCACCTATTTGTACAAGCACTCCTCGCGTGAAATCACCCCATGGTATGATGACGGTGGAGACCTTGTGACGGAGACCTTGGCCAACGGCCGCTTCGTGCACCAGTATGTAGGCTTGGACGGCGACTACAGCTTGCCCCACCGCATCGGCCTGAACTTCACCGCCAATTACCAGTGGTACAAGCGGCGGTTGGCCGAAGCCGTTTCTTGGCAAAAAGGCCATACTTGGTACCTCGACGTCACCGCCACGTGGCAGGCTTGCGACTACCTTGCACTCATGGCGGCCTACTTCCTGCGTTACGACAAGCAACCTTTGTTGCAAGGCAGGAAATACGGGCAGCAGGAGCAGTGTATGGTGGGTGCCAACGTCTCCCTGCTCAAGCACAAGCTCTCCGTGATGCTGGCCATGGCCATCCCCACCAACGCCATCTCCAAGCGCACCTATACCGAGGTGAGCCTGCCCTCTTACCACTACGTGTCATGGAACAACGACAAGGTGAACAACACGATGCTGCAAGTGAGCGTGAGGTACAACATCGGCAAAGGCAAGGCCGACAGGCAGAATAATATGAACAACAGCGAGGCGGAAAAATAAGCGTTGCATCCTAATGACAAGTTTGCCGTTGCAACGGCAGTGGGGGTGTACAGACGTTCTTAAAAAGACCGATGCCGATTGTTGCGGTTATGGTTTTCACTCTGATTCAAAAGGGGAGTGAAAAGGGCGGTTTTGTCAAAATGAAAGGGGCTGTTATCGTTTGCAAGCATATTGTCATCGTATTATAAGAATCGCATGGCATAATATCAAATCCACGAAGAGTGCTAATCTAACGAATGTATTCGTTAGGGTGCAAGGAATACATTCGTTAGGTCATAAGGAATGTATTCGTTACACTATGATAAACACATTCGTTGTACCCTGTCGAAAGCTTTCGACTCGACTTCATCTCTACAGAGATGATACCCCCATCATCATAAAAGCATCTTCCATACAAAGGGGTGACATGGCGAAGATAAGTGATAAGAGTGAGAAAGAGTTCCGTACAACCATTCATTTGCCCCGAAAATCAACAATATGTTTATAAATGGGGAAGATATTTCAACCATCATTCGTCTGTTTCAATTATTATCCTGCCATCCGAAGTCACAGCAACTTGTAATTCACGGCATGGTAGAGTGCCTCGGCGATGTTCTTGGCACCGAGCTTGGTGAAAAGGCTGCGTTTACAGGCTTTGATGGTGTTGGGTGATTTGCATAACTGACCGGCGATGTCGTCCATGGTATAGCCTTGGGTGGAGAGGCATAGGATATTCCGCTCCATCTCACTCAATGTCATGCTCTCTTTTCTTACCCATTGATGCCTTTGCAAGTCATATTCATAATAGGCCTTGGAACCCTCTTTTTTCAACACGATGTTTCCGGGCTTGTTTCGTGACGACATGGAAATGGTGCATAGCGCCAACCATACACGTCCGTCAGGCGTCAAGGCGAGTGGGGTCAAGGTGTGGTGAACCAAATGGGCTTTCCGTCCGTTGGTCAAGTGGAAATCATATTTTATCACATAGTCGGCACGTTCCTCTATGGGAAAGGTCTCAAACAGGTCAAACCCTTTCTTGTTTATATCTTTCAACATATCCAATTCTTTCGCGGGCACGTGGTCACTATAAAGGGCATAACCGAATTCACGTATCTTTTCCGCCGGACAGCCGCAAAGCAACGCGAGGTTCTCGGAGACGTAAGCGAAATTCTTCTTGAAGTAGTCAATAATGTAAACGCATTGGTATGTATTGCGGGCAAATGCCTTGGCCGCACTCACTAAAAGTTCCACCTTCTTGTAGTCTTCATCGGTAATGTGTTCCACCAAGATTGTTATAAATCATTGTTTTTAACACACAAAAGTATGTATCTTTGCCATCGGTTCAGTTAAATACACTTTTGTGTAGCAAATAAAATCTTTCATCTGGTTAATTTTGCCAAGTCAAAAGGAGGAACGGCAAGCCGATGAATAGTTTGAAGAAAGACGCATGCCCCTCCTTCAAAGCGATGAATTACCGGAAGAATAATATCCATACAGCCTCTATGAAGTTCCTCTTCGCCACCGTCCTCTCTTTGTGCTTGTGCATGCTTGCTTACGGGCAAGGCACGGTGAGCGGGAAGGTGGTTGACGGCGACGGGAACGAACTCGCTTCCGTGCCGGTTTACCTGCTACAGCAACGCGATAGCAGTGTTGTGGAGAGGGTGGTGACGGACAACGAGGGGCATTACCGTATGGAGCTTGTTCCCCAAGGCAGTTATTATCTCAGGGCGACCATGTTCGGCAGCAGCTCGCCCCTGAAGCGTGTCATGCTGTGGAACGGTTCTCATCTGACGGTCGACCTGTGCATCAACCAGAACTTGCAACTCAAAGAGGTGGAGGTCGTCTCTACGGGCATCACCGTGAGCGGAGACACTACGAGCTATGTGGTGGACCGCTTCACCTCGGGCAGCGAGCGCAACTTGAAGGAGGTGCTCGACAGGCTGCCCGACATCCGTGTGGACGAGAACTCCAAATCCATCACGGCAGGCGGCAAGCATGTGAGCCGCATCTTGTTGGAGGGGGAAGACCTGTTTCAAGGCAACACCTCCATCCCGTTGGAAAACTTGTCGGCCCAAGGCGTGCGCGACGTGCAAATCATAGACAACTACTCCGAGTACAACATCTACGAGGGGTTCAACAGCACGGGCGAGACGGTGCTGAACGTGGGCGTAGACGAGAAGTCGAAGAACCGCGTAAAGGGAGAGATAGAGGGTTATGGCGGCGTCATGGACAAGTACAGCGTGCGCGACGCCTCCATGTACATCGGCAAGAGAGCCATGCTATCGGCCATCGTGTCCTCCAACAATACGGGCGACCGCTTGCTCACGTTCCAAGACATCCTGCAATTCAGCGGCGGTATAAGCAACCTGTTGAGCGGCGAGAATCCCATGGAGGAACTCTCAAAGAAGATGGAGGCCTACTCGGCGTTCACCAACGGCCGCAGGGACATCATGAAGCGGGAGAACAGCATGGCTTCGCTGAACGTCACGGCAAACCCCGGCCGCAAGGTAAAGCTGTCGATAGGCGGCATCTACGGGTATGACCATTACCGCTCCTTGAGGGAGAACGGGTACAGCTACCTTTCGGGCTTGGAGTATACCGAGGAGGCCAAGGATAGAAGCAACCAGCACAACGGGCTGCTGAACTTGAAAGTGGCCTACATGTCGCGCAAGGACTTGAACGTGATCTATTCGGGCAACATGCTCTTGGCGGCGCAAGACAAACACAGCGAGGACAACCTGATGGAACAGAACGACCTTGCGTTCCAAACAGCACCCAAGACGCTCTACGCCAAAAACAACCTGTTGGTGGCCAAGCGCTTGGGCAAGCATCTGCTCAACCTCTCGTTAGACTGGTCCGTCAGCCGATACAAGGAGTCGTCGCGGTTCGAGTCTACCTATACTTACTTCACGCCGTCCATGGGGTTGGACGATGCGTATGATTACGATTACCGGCGCAAGGAGAATCTCTATGCGGCGCAGCTCTTCTATCTCCACAGGCTCTCCGAGAGCTATTACCTGCGGGTAGCCTTGAAAGCGGAGGAGCAGAAGCAATCTTTCACCACGCTGAACAGCCAAGCGACGCCCACTACCCTTTATGACAACGACGCGCACCTTGACTATACCGATGGTTACGCCGAGGCGATGTTAGGCAAGGACAAAGGGAAGATAGACTTCTCCTTGAGGCTTCGCTATGCCTTGTTCCATGCCTCTACCGACATGGGGCGGAGCTTCGTGCATAAAAATGCGGGCAGCCCCACGCCCATGGCGCAGTTGAAGTACCGCTTCACGCCTTACCATTACCTCATGATCACCTATGACTACGGCTTGGGGAAGAACGCCATCGGCGACCTCGTGGAGGGGCAGTGGCTGCAAGCATACAACCAAGTGGTCTATAGCAACGTGGACCGCCTCTTCTCTCCCTCGCACAAGCTCTCGCTCACCCACCTGCTCCTGTTGCCTTACGTGGGGCTGAATATGCTCAACATGGTCTCTTACGAGGACGTGAAGTATCCTATTGTCAACGGCTACAGTCAAGTGGGCTACGTCAGCGAGATAGAGAAGCGGCAAGGCTCGCGCCAAAAGCTGCTCACGCTTCTCTCCTCGGCGGAATACAAGTTCGTCGGCATACCCTTGAACGCCCGCTACAACGTGAGCTACAACTACTCGTGCTCGCCCATGTACTATGACGCCACGCGCTACGATATGCACGCCGGCACCCTTGCGTTGATGCTCCAATTAGTCACCTTCTACAAGCGGGGTTTCAACGGCGACCTGCAATGGCAACTCTCCCGCCAAGGCTACAAGGGGCTGCCTGTAACCAACCGCCTTGCCACGAACGACCTCAAGGGGCTGCTCTCTTGGCAGAACGAAAAGCTATACGCCTGCATCGAGGCAAGGCTAAGCACCTACAACCTAAACCACGTCTCCACGCGGAACATGTATTACGGCTTTGAATGCCGGTATGCACTCACCAAGGAGATTACGCTGAAACTCCTTGGCACCGACGCAGTGCACCTGAA
>JAJPYP010000147.1 GCA_021204885.1 Prevotellaceae bacterium | reverse complement strand
GAGAAGGCCACGCTCTATCTATACCCGGTGCGCAAGAGTTACAACGAGGTAAGCCAGTTGCCCGATGACATACGTCTCTACATTACCGACGAGAACAATGTCTTGGAAGACTACGTGTACGGTTCCGATGGCGTGACCGTGCAGTCGGGCAACCTCACGGTGGATTACCTATACGGTAAAGAGACCTACTACTCTTTCGACTTGACCGAATTTATCCGCAACAACTTCGGTACATGGGGCATGAAGCGGCAGAAGCTACTCATGAACATGAACGACGAAGCTGTAGCCACCACCTTCAACCAAGTTATCTTCGCCAACGACCCGCTGAAAGACCAACAGTGCCGGTTGGACGTACGATTTAAAATCTACAACGAAAAATGAGCCGTTCACTACGAATTTCCCGTCTGTTGCTGTTAAGCGGCCTGTGGTTGGCAGCCCCGCTGCTTGCCCAGAATACCACCAACTTGCCCACCTCCATGTATGGTGTGGGTGAATTGTGCGCCAATGAAGGCGGGCGTTATGCCGGTATGGGCAACGTAGGCATCGGCTTGAACAGGGTGGGTTTCCAGAACACGTTGAATCCGGCGGCCATCACCCGGATGGATACCCTCTGCTTCACGTTCGATATCGGTGTGGGCGGTTCCTATTCCTATTATTCATTCCTTGGCGATCACAGTTACGACTTCACGGCCAATCCCAACCGCCTCAGCGTGGGATTCCGCTCGTTGCGCCATTGGTACACCATGTTGGGTGTGGCACCTTACAGTAGCGTGGGTTATACCATACGCACCCAAGAGGATATCGCCGGCATGCCAAACACCTTCGCCACCTCGCTCTTCGAAGGGTCGGGCGGCTTGTACCGCGTCTACCTGACCAATGCTTTCGAGCTCTCCCGGCGGCTTTCTGTAGGCTTTAACGTGGGCATGATTTTCGGTACGATAACCCAAAGCGAGACCCAGGAGAGTGCGGTGGTGAAGTACCAGAACGCCAACCGGGCCGTCTACGGCGACGTGGGCGTGCATTATGAGTTCTATTCGGCCGGGCAGAACCATTTCTCGATAGGTGCCATGTTCTCCCCCTCTTTGGGCATGGAACACCGTAATAGACTCACTTACAGCAATACCTCTACGAGCGAGACCGTGAACAAGAAATACCACAGCCACGAGCAATACATGCCCATGCACATCGGCGTGGGACTCTCCGCCATTACTTGGCATTGGGTGCTGGCCGCCGACTACAACTACTTGGATTGGAGCAAGAACGCCTCCTCCTACACCTCCATGCTTTACGAAAACCAGCACAAGGTGAGCTTGGGGGCCACTTATATTACAGAGCCCCGTATGCCCCGTTCGAGGGAACTTATGGCAGGTTTGGGCTATAGCAACTCCTACATCGATTTGAAAGGGGGCAAGATGAACTATTTGGAGGCTAATGTGGGTGCCAGCTTCCCCATCCGCTACTCTTTCCTTTCGGTAGCTGCCGGTTACCGCAAACAAATCAACTCCCGCAAGAACCTCATGCAGGAAGACCGCATTACCCTGAACGTGAACTTCACGTTCGGCGAACGCATCTCACGCGCCAAGTTGCGGTAAGGCTCCCTCTTTCGGGCTACCATGACGGAGGGGACGTTTTACTATAGCACCGACAAGTGCGAGATGTACCCTTTCACCCGCTCGCGGTAAGCGTCGCCTATGGGGACATCCCGTTTCTCCACCACCACCATGGAACGCCCGATGGCATCGATGCAATCCTTGCGCACGATGAACGAGCGGTGCACCCGTATGAACTCGTCGGTCGGCAGCCTTTCTTCTAAATACTTCATGCTGCACAAGCTGAGCACCGGCTTGGGGTTGTCCTTGTAGTATATCTTCACGTAGTCGCCCAGCCCCTCTATGTAGTGGATATGCGCCAAGACCAGCCTGACGATGCGGTTGTCCGAGTGGATGTAAAGCACTCGCGGCTTCACTTTCCCCTCACCGTTTGCCGGGAGCGCGGTGCCTTGCAGGGCAAACCAGCGGTTCGCCTTGCCCACCGATTGGGAGAAGGTGGAGAAGTCGAAATCGCCCGACAGGTAGTCCAAGGCATCCAAGCGGAAACAGTCGGCGGCATGGTTCCCGCTGTCGGCCACGAAGATGACCCGGGTGGGCGGCGTAAGCAGTTTGCAGAAAGCCATGCCGTCCACCTCGTCTTCGGCTACCGGGCAGATGCCCACAAAGTACAACTCCACCTTCAGCTCATAATAGTTGCGCAACGCCTCGAGCGGGTCACGGTACACGCCGCACAAGGTGAGGAAAGGCACCTTGCCGATGTATTCCCGTAGCTTCCCTGCCACCGCGTCATCCCTGTTCAATATGGCACAATTCAGTTTCATCCCTTCTTTTTAAGTTTACGTGGGAAAAGACGCGAACGGCCCCTGAAAACTGCACGGAGGGGGCCGTCAATTAAGAATTATTCAGAATGGGGTTTCATTATTAACACGCATTTACCGCTTTTCCCCTACATAAAGGGTACAAATCAACGGAGTTATTTCGTAGCTTTGTAGTCCGAACAAAAAACATACGCATTATGGTAAGGAAGTTTGATTTTCTCGTCATCGGTTCCGGAATAGCCGGCATGAGCTTCGCGCTTAAAGTGGCCGACAAAGGGACGGTGGCCCTTGTTTGCAAAGCCGGTTTGGAAGAGGCCAACACCTATTTCGCCCAAGGAGGCATCGCCTCCGTCACCAACCTTGCGGTAGACAATTTCGAGAAGCACATCGAGGACACGATGATAGCCGGCGACTGGATTAGCGACCGCGCCGCCGTGGAGATGGTCGTGCGCAACGCCCCCGAGCAAATCAAGGCGCTTATCAGTTGGGGCGTGCACTTCGACAAGAAAGAGAACGGCGAGTTCGACCTGCACAAAGAGGGCGGACACTCCGAGTTCCGCATCCTGCACCATCAGGACAATACCGGTGCCGAGATACAGACCAGCCTCATCGAGGCCGTTGGGCGGCATCCCAACATCACCATACTGAAGAACCATTATGCCGTGGAGATCATCACGCAGCATCACTTGGGCATCATCGTCACCCGCTATACGCCGGGCATCAAATGCTATGGTGCCTACGTATTGGACGAAGAGCGTGGCGTCGTGGACACCATCCTCTCTAAAGTCACCGTCATGGCCACCGGCGGTTGCGAGGCCGTTTACCGCCAGACCACCAATCCGCTCGTGGCCACTGGCGACGGCATCGCCATGGTCTACCGTGCCAAAGGGCAGGTCAAGGACATGGAGTTCATCCAGTTCCACCCCACGGCCCTCTACCATCCCGGCGACCGTCCCTCCTTCCTCATTACCGAGGCCATGCGCGGTTACGGAGCCGTGTTGCGCACCAAAGACGGCAAGGAGTTCATGCAGAAGTACGACCCCCGTCTCTCCTTGGCACCGCGCGACATCGTGGCCCGCGCCATCGACAACGAAATGAAGCTGCGCGGTGAGGAACATGTCTATTTAGACGTTACCCACAAAGACCCGGAAGAGACCAAGAAACACTTCCCCAACATCTACAAGAAGTGCCTCTCCATCGGTATCGACATCACCAAGGACTACATACCCGTGGCCCCCGCCGCCCACTACCTTTGCGGCGGCATCAAGGTCGACCTTAACGGCCAAAGCAGCATCCGCCGGCTCTATGCCATCGGCGAGTGCTCCTGTACCGGGTTGCACGGCGGCAACCGTCTTGCCAGCAACTCGTTGATAGAGGCGGTGGTCTATGCCGACGCCGCGGCCAAGCATGCCCTGAGCGTGTTGGGCCGCTACGAGTTCAATGAAGACATCCCCGAATGGAACGACGAAGGCACCATCTCCAACGAGGAGCGCGTGCTCATTACCCAGAGCATGGCCGAGGTGAACCAGATTATGGAGTCCTACGTGGGCATCGTGCGCAGCAACTTGCGCCTCACCCGTGCCTGGAACCGCTTGGACATCCTCTATGAAGAGACCGAAAGACTTTTCAAACACAGTAAAGCAACCCGCGAGCTCTGCGAGTTACGCAACATGATTAATGTGGGCTACTTGATTACCCGCCAGGCCATGGAGCGCAAGGAGAGTCGCGGATTGCATTACACCATAGACTACCCCCGGGTAAAATAGTCACCCGGGGGCTTGTCTCCCTTAATAATTCTCCTTCTTCACCTCGAAGTAGGCTTGCGGATGCAGGCAAGCGGGGCAAGTTTCAGGCGCCTCCTTGCCGGTGTAGATGAAACCGCAGTTACGGCATTGCCATACGGTCTCCTCCTCCTTGGCGAAGCCGGTTCCCTCTTCGATGTTGCGGATAAACGCGCGATAGCGCTCCTCATGTCCCTTTTCGGCCACGGCGATGTTGCGGTACATGAGCGCGATGGCGGGGAAGCCCTCCTCCTCGGCTATATCGGCAAACTTGGGATAGTCCATCGACCACTCTTCATGCTCGCCGGCAGCGGCTGCACGCAAGTTCTCCAGCGTGGTGCCTATCACACCTGCCGGATAAGAGGCGGTAATCTCCACCATGCCGCCCTCCAGCCATTTGAACATGCGTTTGGCATGTTCCTTCTCCTGGTCGGCCGTCTCGGTGAAGATGGCTGCGATCTGTTCAAAACCCTCTTTCTTGGCTTGGCTTGCGAAATAGGTGTAGCGCATTCTCGCCTGTGATTCACCGGCAAACGAAACCATCAAGTTCTTTTCGGTACGGGTACCTTTTACTTTCTTTTCCATACTCATTCTTTTTTAGT
>JAJPYP010000136.1 GCA_021204885.1 Prevotellaceae bacterium | reverse complement strand
TCTCCTTGGTGGTCATGAAGAGGTTGGCCGGGTATATCTTGTAGTTGTCGAAGCTGTTCAACGTGACGCCGCTTATCGGGTCCACCTCTTCTATCTCCTCCACGTCATCGTCCCAAAAGGTGACGCGCAACAAGTTGTCGGCATAGGCCAAGTAGATGTCCACCGTGTCGCCCTTCACCCTGAAGTTGCCCCGTTCCAACGTCAAGTCGTTGCGCAAGTAGAGGCTGTCTACCAAGCGGCGCAAGAAGACGTTGCGGGTGAACGCCTTTCCCCGTTGCAGCTCTATGACATTGTTGTAGAAGTCGGCCGGGTTGCCCATGCCGTAGATGCACGATACCGACGAGACCACCACCACGTCTTGCCTGCCCGAGAGCAATGCCGACGTGGCCGCTAACCGCAACTTGTCTATCTCGTCGTTGATGGCCAAGTCCTTCTCTATGTAGAGGTCGGTGGCGGGCAGGTAAGCCTCAGGCTGATAGTAGTCATAATAAGACACATAATACTCCACGGCATTGTTCGGGAAGAAGCCCTTGAACTCGCCGTACAGCTGCGCCGCCAACGTCTTGTTGTGGCTCAACACCAACGTGGGCTTGTTCACGCGGGCGATGACGTTGGCAATGGTGAAGGTCTTTCCCGAGCCCGTCACGCCTAATAACGTCTGTGCCGGCACGCCTTGCAGCACGCCTTCGGCGAGTTGTTCGATGGCTTCCGGCTGGTCGCCTGTGGGCCGGTAATCGGATATTAACTGGAACTTGTTCATCGCGGCACTGTTAGGAAGGGCAATATTCGGCAAAAACTACGATATATACAAGTAAATGCGTTGAAAAGGGAATATATAAGCAGATTGGTCGATAAAAAGCGGCCGCAGAAAGAAATTCGGAGGCCGTAGGCCGACAAAGCCTCCCCTATGAGGGGAGGTTTGGAGGGGTGGTGAGCAATATTAAAGCGGCAGCGCCGCTTCGGAGGCCGTAGGCCGACAAAGCCTCCCCTATGAGGGGAGGTTTAGAGGGGTGGTGAGCAATATAAACAACGTTACCACCTTAATTTTTTGAAAAAAAAGGAAGCTTACACAGCGCTTTATATAAAAAATAAGGTGTTAACGTTGTTTAGTTCAGGCTGAATCCCTATCTTTGCGCATTATTTGGAACAGCATGAAGAAAAGTATCCTGATATCGTTGTTGGCGCTCTTGGTGTTCTCTTCCTGCGGAGAGTATTCCAAGTTGCTCAAAAGCACCAATTACGAATACAAGTATGAAGCCGCCAAGAACTACTTCGCCAACGGACGTTACGGCCGTGCGGCCACGCTGTTGAACGAACTCATCACCATCCTGAAGGGAACGGCCAATGCCGAAGAGTCGCTCTACATGCTGGGCATGTGCTACTACAACCAAGGCGACTACCAGACAGCCTCGCAGACCTTCGTACAATACTACAACGTCTATCCACGCGGCACCTTCACCGAGCTGGCCCGTTTCCATGCCGGCAAGGCGCTCTATTTGGACACGCCCGAGCCACGTTTGGACCAGTCGGGTACCTACAGCGCCTTGAAAGAGTTGCAGCTCTTCCTTGAGTACTTCCCCGAAAGCAGCAAGAAAGACGAGGCACAAGACATGGTCTTCACCTTGCAAGACAAGTTGGTGATGAAAGAGTTCCTTTCGGCCAAGCTCTACTACAACATGGGCATCTACATGGGCAACAACTACCAGTCGTGCGTCATTACCGCGCAGAACGCCTTGAAGGATTATCCCTATACCGACCTGCGCGAGGAGCTCTCCTTCCTGATACTGAAAGCCAAGTATGAGATGGCCATCTACAGTGTGGCCGAGCGGCAAAGCGAGCGTTACCGCGAGGCCATAGACGAGTATTACTCCTTCATCAACGAGTTCCCCGACAGCAAGTACGCCAAGGATGCCGGCCGCATCTTCAGGTCGGCCCAAAGGCGGTTGGACAATGTGGGTTACAGTGACGAAGACGATTGGCAAGGTTGAGACAGAATAAAGAACAGCTATCAAGTTAATATTACATTATGGATTACAGAAAAACGAACGCACCTGTCACCACGCCCACACGCGACCTGATGCAGGTGTGCGCCGATACCGGCAACATTTATGAAACGGTGGCCATCATCGGCAAGCGAGCCAACCAAATCAGTGTGGAGATCAAGAACGACCTCTCCAAGAAGTTGGCCGAGTTCGCCTCTTACAACGACAACTTGGAAGAGGTGTTCGAGAACCGTGAGCAGATAGAGATCTCCCGCTATTACGAGAAGCTGCCCAAACCCACGCTCATTGCCACGCAAGAGTACTTGGAAGGCAAAGTGTACTACCGCAATCCCGCCAAGGAGAAAGACAAGTTACAGTAATGTGGCAGCGTATCCAATCCCTCTATCTTTTGGCAGTCACCGCGCTCTTGGTGACGGCCTTGTGCTTGCCGGTGGGGCGTTTCATCCAGACCGCTACCGGAGCCGTACACTTGTTCAAGCCTTGGCGGTTGCTCATGGCCGACGGCGGCACGCAGCCGGCATGGGGCTTGGGCGTTATCTTGCTGTTGGCGGCGGTCACGGCTTTTTGCACCATCTTCCTGTTCCGTAACCGCATGCTGCAAGTGCGCATGACCATCTTCGGCTCGCTGCTCATGGTGGGTTACTACTTGGTGTTCATAGCCTTCTTCTTCATCATGAGGAGGAACTTGGCGCCCGTCTCCTTCCGCATGGGGTGGGCGTTGTGTCTGCCCATCGTGTGCATCATCTTGAATTATTTAGCCTTCCGTGCCATCTACCGCGACGAGTTCATGGTGCGTGCGGCCGACAGGCTTAGGTAGGTAGATAAGCAATTTTATTCTTTAGAGTTTCAAGGGGATGTGTCTTTTGACACATCCCCTTGTTTTGTTTACGTGCCCAAGCGGGCGGCACTTGCTCTCCATTCCACGTTTCTGCGGAAGCCTTTCCTTGTATCGAATCGAAGCGCTTGAATTCGGTGAATCGAAGCGCTTCAATTCCTTTTATCGAAGCGCTTCAATTCCTTTTATCGAAGCGCTTCAAATCCTTTTATCGAAGCGCTTCAATTCCTTTTATCGAAGCGCTTGAATTCACCCTATCGAATGTGATGATGAGGTCGTATGGAATGTGATGATGAGAATCTGCCGAAGCGCTTGAACAGGTACTGCCGAAGCGCTTGAACAGGTACTGCTGAAGCGCTTGAACAGGTACTGCTGAAGCGCTTGAACAGACCCTGCCGAAGCGCTTGAACAGACTATAAGCATCGTATTCCTTAGATGCTGAAGAATCGGTTCTTCAGGGTGTGAAGAACTCGAGTTTGCAGCTATACGGAAGCCTTGTTTGAAATGTGTCGCTTCTTATTTCGTCAAGTCGAAGAGATAGGCTATCTTCACCGTGATGGCCGAGTGGGCCGAACGCGAGAAGTAGTCCTTTTTGGAGTTGCCATAGAAATCGGAGAGGGCATAGTAGTACCTTCCTTCCGCCACGAAGTTGCCTATCTTGGTGCGTATCTCCATGCCCGCGCCGCCGGCTATACCGTAGTCGAAGCGGTTATCCACCGGCTTGTCGTGCTGTTCGGTCACATAGCCCGTGTTGTCCCAGTTGTCGCTTTGGGTATAGCTGTCGCTCAGGAAGAGCCCTATCTGCGGACCGGCATGGAAGAAGAACTGCACGCCTCGTTCACGGCCGAACGCCAAGTGGGCAAGGAAGGGTATCTCCACATAGTTCATGGTGCGCGTATATTGCAGTTCGGGGTAGTCTTCGTAGTACTCGTCCCATCCGTGTTGGGAGAAGTTCACCTCTAATTGGGCACCGCAAATCATGCTGAAATACTTCTCGCAGATGTAACGCATGGTCAAGCCGCCCGTCATGCCCATCAAGTTCTTCTGCTTCACCTTGGGCATGAAGCTCACGCTGCTCAGGTTGATGCCGCCGTTGAAGCCCAAAGCGAAGTTGTGGCGTTGCTCGCCCACTTGCGCCATGGCCGGCAAGGCGAGAAAGCCCGTCAACAACAATGCGCATATAATCGCTCGTGTCCTCATTGAATCGGCCTGTTGAACATGCATCCCTTATACCTTATTATATATATGTATCCCGTCGCGCCCTTTGCCGTCGGCCTTAATCGAAGTCGAGCTTTATCAATTCATACTGCTTGGTGAAACGCACGAAGAACACCTTCTGGTTGATGAACCCGCCCCAATTGTTCACGCGGCGGAACTTGAAGCCCGTCTGTATGGGAACCACGTTCACGCGGTCCAAGTTCTCCTCCAATGCCGACCCGTAGCGCGACAGTCCCTTCAAGAAGAAGTAGCCCGTGTCGAATCCCAACATGCCATACTTGGGATAGCGCTCCTCCATGTCCTTGGCATACCAGCGGCGGTAACGCTTCGTGAAGTTGATGGCGGCCGGGAAGAGGTTGTTGGTGTAGAACGAGGAGTAGAAATAGGTGTCCAACTCAAAGAAGGCGTCCAAGTGGTCCTTGGTATACGTCTGCCACTCGGGATAGCCGAACAGGTGCACGTCCAATTCGGGATTGTCGCGCACCAACAGCGTGAGTTGGGGCAGCAGCTTGATTAACGTCACGTTGCTTCCCGAGGTAGGGATGAACACGTTCACGCGGTCGGCACGCGCGGCGGCTTTCAACATTTCGGGCGTGGGCTCGCCCGTCAACGTCTGTACGGGAATGGAACGGTTGCGCAGCTCTTCCTCCAAGCCTTTGGTGAAGTCGGCTTTGTCGTTCTCCTTGTCGTTCACCTTCAGGA
>JAJPYP010000146.1 GCA_021204885.1 Prevotellaceae bacterium | reverse complement strand
TTGGCATACGGCAACGCCGAGGTCACCGTGGTACGTTTGAATCTCTTTTCCATGTCGTATATCTTCTTTTGTCTGTCATGGACGGGATTGGCATCCTGTCCGGACGCTTGGCCGGTTTCCCGCCCTTTCCCGTTCAAGGCAACAAAGTTACAGTTTTTTTCCGCAATCCTGCAACCTTCTTTCCCATTTATGCGGAGGGCTTGGGGAAAGGAGACAAACATCTTTTAGGATAAGTCACGAAAGCTTTCGACTCACCTTAAGAAAAGCTTTCGACTCACCCTAAGAAAAGCTTTCGATTCACCCTAAGAAAAGCTTTCGTTAGATTCGACCGATGGTTCTTCCGCGACCGGGCATCAAGATTCTTGCTGAATTCATCGATAACACGAAATATTTCTATAACTTTGTCCGTGGTAATCATGAAATAACCCTATCAGAATGGGGATGTGTCAAGACTTGAATAAAGCACTTCGGAGGCCTTTAGGCCGACCAAGCCTCCCCTATGAGGGGGGAGGTTTAGAGGGGTGGTGAAGCAAGGTCCCCGAAGGGGATGTGTCAAAAGACACATCCCCATCTTTTCCCCATCTTTACCAAACGATATTTTATACTGAAAGCAAATATGAAACAGTCGACATTAGCCTTGTTGATTTGCGTGGAAGTATGTCTCTGCGCATGCAATCAAACGCCTGAAAAGGTTTCGGCCTTGCTTGGGCATGAGGACGAGATTACCGGCATCATCGCCGGCATGACATTGGAAGAGAAAGTGAATATGCTCCATGGCAAGCACATGTTCTCCTCGGCAGGCGTTGAACGCTTGGGCATACCCGACATCGAGTATGCCGACGGACCTTTCGGCATCCGTGAAGAGTTGGAACCCGATGGATGGAACTCCTTGCACCTGACGACTGATTTCGCCACCTTCTTCCCCACCGGCTCCGCCTTGGCCGCCACATGGAGTACGGAAATGGCCTATAAATATGGAGAAGCCATGGCTGCCGAAGCACGGCTGCGCGGCAAGTACATGATATTGGGGCCGGCCATCAACATACAGCGCATTCCAACTGGCGGGCGCACGTATGAGTATTTTAGCGAAGACCCGCTGCTCAGCGGGGAGTTGGCCGTGAGTTATACCTTGGGCGCACAAGACCACGACGAGGCCGTCTGCCTGAAACATTATGCCCTGAACAACCAAGAGAACATGCGCGGCTTTGTAGACGTGCAAATATCCGAGCGTGCCATGCGCGAGATTTACCTCGCCCCCTTCGAGGCTGCCGTCAAGGAGGCCGATGCCTACGGCATCATGGCTGCTTATAATAAGGTAGGGGGATACTGGTGTTCTGAAAACGACATGTTACTTAACAAGATACTGCGCGACGAGTGGGGATTCAAAGGTATCGTCATCTCCGACTGGGGCGGCACCCACTCCACGGTAGGAGCCGCCATGGGCGGACTGGACGTGGAGATGCCTGATGAGCGCTACATGGGAGAAGCCCTGCTGGATTCCGTCAAGGCCGGCATCGTTCCCGAAGCGGTCATCGACGCGAAAGTGCGCAACCTGTTGCGCGTGCGCATGGCCATCCCACCCGTACCCAAAGAGGAGGCCAATGTGCAGATGACCTCACAGCCCGCCGGGCAACAGACAGCCTACGAAGTAGCCTCCCGAAGCATCGTGCTGCTGAAGAACAGCGGCGTGTTGCCCATCAGCGGCGAGGTAAAGAAGATTGCCGTCATCGGCGAGAACGCCGTGCGCCACATGGCATCGGGTGGCATGGGTGCCGGTGTGAAAGCCTTGTATGAAATCACCCCTTTGGAAGGGCTTGAGATGGCTTATGAAGGTAGCGATGTAACCATTAAATATGCCCAAGGCTACGTATCGCAAGGACGCATCGGTCACGGTTCCAATCAAGACCGTCAACCTTCGCCTGCGGAAGAGAGGGCTTTGCAGCGGCAGTCTGAACAGTTGGCCCGCGAGGCCGTCGCCTTAGCCAAGGATGCCGACTTGGTTATCTTCGTAGGCGGTGACAACCGCGAAGTAGAGACCGAAGGTTCCGACCGTAAGGACATCACCTTGCCCTCGCGTCAAGACGAGCTTATCGCCCGCTTGGCCCAAGCCAATCCCAACATCGTGTCGGTGATGGTCGTAGGCGCTCCCGTAGACTTGCGCACCGTTGCAGTCCATTCCGCCGCCATCCTTATTTCTTGGTTCAACGGCTCGGAAGGCGGACACGCCTTGGCCGACGTGCTTACCGGCAACATCGCCCCGTCGGGCAAGCTTCCCTTCACCTTCCCCGCCAAGTTGGAAGACGTTCCCGCCTACAGTTTGGGTGTCTATCCGCAAGAGGAGACTGAAATGCCACGCGATGTTTTCGTGAACTTGGTGAACAAGGATAACTTCGAGGCGCTGCAAAAGGCCGAGTCCGACTATGCCGAAGGCATCTTGGTGGGCTATCGGTGGTATGCCACCAAAAACGTGGCACCGCTCTATCCCTTCGGACACGGACTCTCCTACACCCTTTTTATCTATGGCGACGCGCAAGCCAACGCCACCAAGGATCAAGTGGACGTGACCTTTACCTTGACCAATGCCGGCAAAATGGATGCCGAAGAGGTGGCGCAAGTCTATGTTACCCGTCCAGAGTCGGCCATCGAGCGTCCTGCGTTGGAGCTGAAAGGCTTCCAGCGTGTGGCCTTGAAAGCCGGCGAAAGCAAGCAAGTCACCATCTCCATCCCTAAAGCGAAACTGTGCCATTGGGATGAGCAGCTTCACGCTTGGACGCTCGAAGAGGGACCCGCCCTCTTCCGTGTTGGCGCCTCGTCCGTGAACTTGCCTTCTGAGGTAGAGATCAACCTCACGAAAAAGTAAGGAGGCTGTGATTATGTATTGGGAGGCGGCTCGTCGCACTATATGTTCCTCGTGTTGGCGGCGCGGAAATTATGGGAATAAGACATACGGAAAAGGCAGTGAGGATTAAACCATTACTGCTGGAAAGAGTCTAAAGAAGAGTTTTTAATTTAATAGAATCCATGAAAATGAAATCTCTTTTTATTATGTTCGGAAGCTGCCTGCTTGCCGCATGCGCTTCCGCATCGGTTTCAGAGAATGACGATGCCCTGAAATTCACTGCCCAAGGCGAATCGCGCACCCTGACGATGCCCGATGGCAAGACCGTCGACTACATCGCTTACGAGCACATCTACTACGTGACGAATGTAGAAGATTCCACCTATCAGTACCTCAATTTCTATGTGCCTCAGTCGGCTGCCGACCCCGCATCCGACGTGCCCATCCTGCTGCGTAACTCCATAGGCGGATACATGGCCTCCAAAGCCCATGGCCCCTCCGAGACCGACGCTTCCGGCCGCGCCTTGAGCGAAGGCTATGCCGTGTGCATACCTGGTGCCCGCGGTACCAACTCCACCGTGACCGATGCCGACGGCAACACCGTCTACACCGGACGTGTTCCCGCCGGACTGCTCGATTTGAAAGCGGCCGTGCGTTACCTGCGTCACAACGATGCCCTGATGCCCGGTAATGCCGAGAAAATCGTGAGCGATGGTACCAGTGCCGGCGGTGCCATGTCCTCCCTATTAGGTGCTACCGGTAACCATCCCATTTACGCGCCCTATCTCGAAGCTATGGGTGCCGCCGATGAGCGCGACGATATCTTCGCCGCCGTGTGCTACTGCCCTATCACCGATTTGGACCACGCCGACATGGCCTACGAATGGCTCTACAGCTGCACCAACAAAGGCATCCGCAACCTTACCGACGAGCAGTGCCAAGTATCCGAAGAATTAGCCGCCCAGTTCCCGGCCTACCTGAACAGCCTACAGCTGAAAGCGCCCGACGGCACTCCGCTCACCGATGCCAATTACTTGGATTACATCAAGAGTTTCTTGATACGTTCCGTTCAACGCGCCGTCAACGAAGGCTGTGTGATACCCGACAGCATCGGCATCCAGATGAACATGGAACCTGGCTGGGGTCCCTTCCCCGCCCGTAAAGGCGAGTTCGTGGTCGACATCGACATGCCCCGCTACCTTGCCTACATCGTTTCCACCGTACCCTTGAAGATGCCCCCCGCATTCGATTCCGAGGGAGTACTCAACTCCCGTCCTTCGCGTGAGAATGAAGCCTTCGGCGACAATCGCGGCAGTGCCTCCAACTTCACCGAGTACTCCTTGCGCACCTCCACCGGCGATGCCGGGGCCACCCTGCCCGAAGAGATCCAGCAACGCGCCCGCATGATGAACCCCATGTATTTCATCGAAGACGATGCCGCCACCACCGCCCCGCACTGGTACATCCGCCACGGTGCCCGCGACCGCGACACTTCCTTCCCCGTTCCCGTGAACTTGGCCACCAAGCTCCAGAACAACGGCTACGACGTAGACTTCGCCCTGCCTTGGAACCGTCCCCACAGCGGCGACTACAACCTTGACGATCTGTTCTGCTGGATGGCGAGGGTGACGAAATAGTACAGCAGTGCCAGACTCTTGGAGAGTCTTTAAAAGTTCAATAAACAAGCCCCACTGCAAATTCTTGCAGCGGGGCTTGTCTTTTGTTTAACGTCAGTTCGATATAAAATCAAAAGAGCGTAAGCTGTCCGTCGTTGACAAAGGAGACATTAATGGCAGGTTTCTTATCGAAGAAACAGTAAGCGGCGATGGCCGACAATGCATTGGCAAGGAAGTTGTGGAATGAGCGATGCCTTGAATGCTCAATCTGCGCGATGTTCTTCAGTTCGTCATTGACCGTTTCTATCAAAGCCCTTT
>JAJPYP010000200.1 GCA_021204885.1 Prevotellaceae bacterium | reverse complement strand
CCATCGCACCGTCCCAACAGCACCTCACCCACAAAGCCGCCCGAACCAAGCCAAGAGTAGCCAAGAAACGCCCAAACCTCATTCTTGCCGTGGAACCCATCAATGAAAAGCTTCGGGCAATCACCATACCCCGAGCGCAGTCATTGGGAGAAAATCGCCTCACGAAGCCGAGCAAGCGCATGAATGCGCTTGCTCGAGCGTAGTGCGAAGATTTTCCCCAATGACTACGCCTAAACTATCGAGTAAAGCCGTTGAACACACAACGCTAAAACACGCAAGCCGAATGCCGCAAGAAAAGCAAGAAGACGGGTGAAGTCAAGCACCCACTAAATTGTGAAGCTATAAAGCCGTAATGTACAATTTTATATGGTAACCCCCATTTCGCGAAGCGCCGTGTTCAAGTCACAGTACCTTACTCCAAGTGCGATACATGCATCGGGTATCTTCACTTTCCTTTTGCAATAAGGGTCGGACGTCTCGTGTGTAACCAATGTCAAGCCTTTTGATGCCGCTGTCGCGACAAGGTATGCATCTGCTACGTTTGCGAACTCATGGCGGGCCGCTTCGGTAAAGACTTGATTCTGCTTGGCCCAGTTTTGGGTATCGGCATACTTTGTGAGTATGCCGCCGTCCAATTGATAATAGAAATCCTTTGTAGTGTTGGCATCCATCCAACAGGTGAGTTCATCATTTCCATGCGCTATCTCCTCTTTCACCTTTATACTCGAGAAGATCCTGCTTGTTTGAATCAACTCGGATATGCGATGCCAGAATGTAGGCCAGATGTCAACAGGTAACTCGTTCTTCGACCTGATGAATATGTTTGTATCGAATAAGTATTTCATAACCTGTGATGTCAAATGTTGTCGTTCATGAACCGGGTATAGGTATCGCCATAAAGACCTGTAAGACGATAGGCTTCAGTGTAAGAGAGCCTTCGGCTTCCCACAGCGTTCTTTATGTGCGTGGCGAACAAGCGGCCAACCCGTTTCACGCTTGTACGGTAGAAGTTGCCACCACGGCCCGGCTTGCGCTTCATGTACGGAGGCCTGCCCGAGTACTCCATCCAAAACTGCCGGTATGCATCAGGAGAGAGCAAGCCTGCATCGTGCGCCCTGCGGGCGATGACCAATTCACTTACATGAAACTTGCGGGCAGAATCCTTTATGTTGCCGTTCCACACACCCCGAAGTTCAACGGCAGGAACCAAGAATTCGGCGGCAATCCTGTCGCAATAACGCTCTTCGGTCTCGTTACAGAGGGTATCGGCAGCGGCATGTCCTGCACTGATCCCCAACAACAGGTGGGCTGCTTCATGCACCAACGTGAAGAGTTGGGCGGTGGCGGCATCGTTGCTGTTGACGAATATGTAAGGAGCTATTTTGTTCACCAAGGCGAAGCCCCTGCATTCACTCACCTTCAGCGGGCGATGTGTGTTGTTTCCAACAACCCCGTTGTAAGTCACGAAGACTCCCGCATTCTCCAATCTTTCAGTCATTTTCGTAACGGCCGCTTCCGCATTGGCCAAGCCGAAAGCCCATCGCGTTTCAAGGTCGAGTGTCGTGCGTAGTATGTTTACGGCTTCTCCGACGGGTGTGTTCAGGGTAACCGCTCCTATAAAACCGCAAGTCTCTATCTCATTTTCCACCAAATACTCTTCCAACCAATCTTGGCGCAGGCGCACAGTGTTGACCGTATCATAAACATTGAGGTCGAAATGATTGTATCTTCCCGCATCGCCCCTGAACATGGGGAATGGAATATGCTCTTCGGGCTTGTTCTCCAAGAAGAGAAAACCGAAAGGCATGTTCACACTCTTGGCAAATGCTTCTAATTGCTTGACGGTGGGGATTTTCGAACCATCCAGCCATTCAGCCATGGCGACGTGTGGATGGCTTGCTATATAGTCGTCTACTTGCATACCGGCCCGCCCGATGGCCCAACGGTAACGTTCAGCAGGTATGTTCACTCTGTCTGTCATAGTTCAGATTATCTTTCAACGGTTCTTGATTTATTGTTCAAGGTAATACAAATATAGGCTTTTTATTCTGTCAGGCACTATTGACCGGCAGATTGTTTTCAATTATTAACGATATTGAGTTGAATTATCGCCTGTTTTTGTGGGCGTGGCGATTGGAAATGAGATTACATATTGCGGTTATAATGACAATCAGTTAAATGAACTCCAAGTAATTCTCCCTGTTCACTACCTGATAGCAGGCGTGAGGATAGGCCTCTTGAAATGCTTTCGGCGCGGCGGGCAGGTTGTTTCCCCATTTGAATTCCAATGCAGTCAGGTTGTCGGCATCCGCTTCTATAAGGTCTATCTCTTGTTTGTCGTAGGTGCGCCAAAAGTAGAACTCCTTGTGCAAGCCTTGGTTGAAGCAGGCTTTCCTGCGTTCACTGATGAGGTAGTTCTCCCACAACGCTCCCACATCTTGCCGTATGGCCAAGGGCGAGAACGCGCCGATAATGGCATTGCGTATGCCGTTGTCGTAAAAGTACCATTTCCCCGCTTTGGTGACCTCTTTGCGCAGGTTACGCGCGTAGGCTCCCAACCGATAGACCACGAAGACCTTCTCTAACAAGTCGAGGTATTTCTCTATAGTAGACTTGCTCATGCCGAGCTGTTTGCCTAACTCATCGTAGGAGACTTCACTTCCCAACTGAAAGGCGACAAGCCGCAACAAGTCGCGCATCTTGCTTGAATTCTTCAACCCGTCGATGGCAAGGATGTCTTTCAGCAAGTAGGCCCCGACAATGTCGCGCAGGTAATCGGTCTTACGCGCATAGTTCTCCATCATGACCACTTCGGGATAGCTGCCATATATCAGGCGGGCTTCGAGATTCTGACGGGTTTCAAGCGCGTTCTCCATCTGCGCGATTTCCCCTTGTGAGAAAGGCGTGAGAAGGAATTGCGTGCTGCGCCCTACCAAAGGCTCATCTGCCTTGTTGAGTAAATCGAATGAGGAAGACCCGCTTGCCAATACGCGGATACCCGGTATCTCGTCTACAATCAGTTTCAAGACGCTGCCTATTTGCGGTATGTTCTGCGCCTCGTCGATGGCCAGCAAGTCGATACCGCTTAACAGATGCCTGTAATTGGCAATGGAGCGATGCTCCAACAAGGCCAATGTATCGTAATCCTCGCCGTTGAGCATCATCGTCCGGCCGGTGTAATTGTCTACGATATTCCGCATCATCACCGTTTTGCCCACACGCCGGGCACCGAATATCAAAACGGCTTTACCCGGTGCTATCCGTGCCGTAATCTGCGCTTGCAGTTGTCTGTTTATGGTTGCCATATCTACCTCCATTCTTGTTGCAAAGATAGAAATAGTTTCTTTCATTGGCGATTTTTACGTAAAAAACGTACTGTAGAATGGCGATTTTTACGATTGTGGTGCCAATAACCACGTCTTTATCGGCCGGGATGCATGGAGTAAGTTTATTTAAACTTTCACCGCCTGTTTTTTGTGGGCGTGGCGGTTGGAAATGAGAATACATATTGCTACATTTGTCACATTGATATGAAGTTTCACTTAAAACAACAGAACTATGAAGATTGCAATTCCAAAAGAGATTAAAAACAATGAGAACCGTGTCGGAATGACACCGGCAGGAGTGGCTGAATTGGTAAAGCATGGCCACGAGGTCTATGTGCAGCATACGGCGGGAACAGGCAGCGGCTTTCCCGATGAGCTCTACATTTCGGCAGGTGCCACGATATTGCCCGCGATAGAAGACACCTATGCCATTGCCGATATGATCGTGAAGGTGAAGGAACCTATCGCGCCCGAGTATCCGTTGGTAAAGAAAGGGCAACTGCTCTTCACCTATTTCCATTTCGCAAGCGACCCTGAACTCACCGAGGCGATGAGGAAGAGCGGTGCCGTGTGCCTTGCCTACGAGACCGTGCAACTGCCCGACCGTTCATTGCCTTTGCTTGTTCCCATGAGCGAGGTGGCCGGCCGTATGGCCGCCATCAACGGCGCTTACTATTTGCAGAAGACCAAAGGGGGCAAGGGCAAACTTATATGCGGCGTGCCGGGTGTGAAGCCGGTGAAGGTATTGGTACTTGGCGGCGGTATCGTGGGGCAGGCGGCCGCGCGTGTAGCCGCCGGCATGGAGGCTAATGTGGTCATCGCCGACATCTCCTTGCCGTTGCTCAGGCAACTCTCCCTCTCCATGCCGCAGAACGTCACCACCATCTACTCGTCGTATCACAACATCGTCGAGGAATTGCGCGATGTGGACATCGTAATCGGTTCGGTGCTTGTACCGGGCGACAAGACCCCGCACCTCATCAACCGTGAGATGCTCAAGCTGATGGAGCCGGGAACGGTGCTGGTAGACGTGGCCATCGACCAAGGCGGTTGCTTCGAGACGTCGCATCCCACCACGCACAGCGAGCCTACCTACGAGGTGGACGGCATCTTGCACTATGCCGTCGCCAACATTCCCGGTGCCGTGCCCAACACGTCGACATTGGCGCTTACCAACGCCACGCTTAGGTATGCCTTGGCCTTGGCCGACAAGGGCTGGCAGCAAGCGTGCAAGGACGACGCGGCTTTGGCCAAAGGACTGAACATAGTGGAAGGCAAGGTTACGTTCAAGGCGGTGGCCGATGTGTATGGCTTGCCCTACGAGCCCGTTTGTTTGTAAGGAGCTTAAGTGTGACAATAGAAAAGGGGATGTGCCCGAGGCACATCCCCTTTTTGGGTATTTATCGATATATCAAGCGGTGTGTACGGGACTCGAACCCGTGACCCCATGCGTGACAGGCATGTATTC
>JAJPYP010000173.1 GCA_021204885.1 Prevotellaceae bacterium | reverse complement strand
CCCGGGGATAGGCCCCTTTTTCCAAGCAGATGCTGGGGTAACTCTTGTCTTCTTTCAGCAAGACGTTGTAGCGCGGCTTGTATCTTTTGATGAGGTTGTTCTCTAACAACAACGCATCTTCTTCCGTGTTGACGACGATGTAGCGTATATCCCTGATCTTGCTCACCAATACACGGGTCTTTCCCGGTTCATGTTCGCGGTTGAAGTAAGAGGAGACGCGCCTTTTCAAGTTCTTGGCTTTGCCCACGTAGATAATCGTTCCTCCTTCGTCCATGTATTGATAGATACCTGGACTTTCCGGCAGGTTCAATACGATACCCATCAACCGCGTTCTGATCTTTTCTTCTTCCATCGCTTGTCTTGGCTTGCTCGTTCCTTATCTTTTTATTCCCTTTTGACCGATCTCCTATTACCGCCATTTCACCGCTTTTGGGTCTATCATGCTTTTTCCCTGTTATATCTTGATGATTGTCCTGACTTCCACTCCCTTATCGAATATTTGCCTCCCTTTCAACGCTTCCAATTCTATGAGGAAGTTTAGGTATATCTTCTGTGGATTCATTTGATTGACCAATGAACAGGCCGCTTGCATGGTACCACCTGTAGCTAATAGGTCATCGTGTATCAAAACGATATCATCCGATGTAATCGCGTCTTTGTGCATTTGTATCGTGTCGTGTCCATACTCATTTTCATAACTTACTTCTATGGTCTCGGCCGGCAGTTTACCCGGCTTCCTAATGGGTACGAAACCGCATCCTAATCTTGTAGCGAGTATGGAGCCCATGATGAAGCCTCTTGACTCTATTCCTACTACTTTGGTTATCCCCTTGTCATTGTACATTTCATATAATATGTCCGACATCTCCTTTACTACTTCCGCATCTTTGAACATGGTCGTCACGTCATAGAACAGTATACCAGGCTTTGGGTAATTGGGGATCTCCCTGATGCTTTTCCTAATTGTCTCTTTGCTCATGGTCTTTTATTTTAGATGTTTAGATGCTATTTGTTTCACGTGGAACATGAAGAATGACAGCGCCGATGTCGGTCGTTACCTGCCACATAACACCAACAATACATTGATGTCGCTGGGCGAAACGCCTGGTATGCGGCTTGCTTGCGCTATCGTTTCCGGTTCTATCTTGGTCAACTTCTGCCGGGCTTCGGTAGACAGGGAATTGAGGGAAGCATAGTCGAACTTCCCTTTAATCTTGATATGTTCCAAACGCTCCAGTTTATTTGCAATCATGCGCTCTCGACCGATATATCCCGCATATTTCATCAGGATTTCCGCAGCTTCAATAATCTCTTCTTTCCTTTCAGTAATGGCATCCAACTCGCTATGGAAGGAGGGAATATTGGCGGCCAAGTTCTCCAACGTCACTTGTGGGCGGTTAATCAAATCAATCAACTTGCATCCTTGGCGGATTGGGGTGGTGCCCAATGATTCAAGTACGGGATTGATTAATGCCGGTTTCACCGAATAGTCGCGTGCGAAAGACAAGATGCGGTCGATGGCATCGCGTTTGCGAATCAACAAATCATATCGTGCTTGCGAGGCTAATCCTAATTTATATGACTTTTCGGTAAGCCGCATGTCCGCATCATCCATGCGCAACAAGATGCGGTACTCGGCACGCGAGGTGAACATACGGTAAGGCTCGTCTACGCCTTTGGTGACCAAATCGTCGATTAAAACGCCGATGTAAGCTTCATCTCTCGCCAATGTGAACGGCTCCCCGCCGTGACAACGGATGTGTGCGTTGATGCCGGCTATGATACCTTGTCCGGCAGCTTCTTCATAACCGGTCGTGCCGTTGACTTGTCCGGCAAAGAATAATCCCTTGATTTTTTTCGTTTCCAGCGTATGTTTCAGCTGTGTCGGGTCGAAATAGTCGTACTCGATGGCATAGCCCGGACGGTAAACCACCAAGTCGCGGAATGCGGAAATATGCTTCAACGCCGCTATTTGCACCTCCATCGGCAGGGATGAGGAG
The DNA here is from genome assembly GCA_021204885.1 of Prevotellaceae bacterium. The sequence goes on along the minus strand of JAJPYP010000173.1, from coordinate 2,815 downwards.
AAGCCGTTCAAGTAGAGTTCTTGTGTGGTCTCTCCCTCCGGTTCCAAGAAGAGCTGGTGTTGACCCCGTTCAGGGAAGGTCACTATTTTGGTCTCTATGCTGGGGCAGTAGCGAGGGCCTACGCTCTGTATTTGTCCGTTGTAAAGGGGGGAATCAGGTAAGCCTGTACGAAGGATGCGGTGTACCTCTTCGTTGGTGAAGCAGCTCCAACAGGGGCGTTGCTTCATGGGGCGTTTCCCCGTATCCATAAAAGAGAACTTGTGGAAATCAGTCTCGCCGGTTTGCTCCTCCAACTCATCAAAGTGAATGCTACGTCCGTCTATGCGTACAGGCGTTCCTGTCTTCATCCTTCCATACGTGATGCCGTGCGAGGCGATGGACTCGGTCAGCTTATAGGAGGCAGGTTCCGCCATGCGTCCTCCAGGCAGCATGGTATGTCCTACATGCATCAGCCCGTTCAGGAAAGTCCCGGCTGTCAACACGACGCATTTAGCGTGGATGGTCACGCCCCAAGCGGTAGCCACTCCTGTCACTTCGCCGTCTTTAACAAGAAGTCCGGTAACCGTGTCTTGCCAGACATGCAGATTGGGTGTCTGCTCCAACTCCTCACGCCAAGCCCAAATGAACTTGTTGCGGTCGCATTGGGCTCGCGGGCTCCACATGGCGGGGCCTTTTGAACGGTTTAGAATGCGGAATTGGATGGCGGTGCGGTCTGTGACCAAGCCGATGTGGCCGCCCAAGGCATCTACCTCGCGCACCATCTGCCCTTTGGCGATGCCGCCTACCGCCGGGTTGCAGCTCATCTGGGCAATCTTGTTCATGTCCATCGTGACAAGACAAGTTTTGGAACCCAGATTGGCTGCCGCGGTCGCTGCCTCGCAGCCGGCATGCCCGGCACCGATGACTACCACATCGTATTTCAACTCCATTAGTCCAATCTCCTTAAGACCGTGCAAAGTTACATATTTTATCGCGATTGACGCATGGCCAACGCACGATTCTCGGCTGCTTCCATTACTTCCCGTTCGCCTTCACCTTTGTCGTTGATGCCGCAAAGGTGAAGGATGCCGTGAATGATGACGCGGTGCAGTTCTGTATCGTATTCGCTTCCAAATTGCACGGCATTGGAGCGTACCGTGTCGAGGCTGATGAAGATATCTCCACTCAAACGGTCGGCTTCGGTATAGTCGAACGTGATGATGTCCGTGTAATAATCGTGTTGTAGGTATTGCCGGTTAATCTCCAACATGCGCTCGTCAGAGCAGAAGATATAGGCTATTTCACCGAGTGTTTTCCCATACGTGGCGGCTACGGACCTAATCCAGTTCGTTGTCTCTCGTCTCTTGATGGCGGGCATTGTCACGCCCTCTGTCTGGTAACTGACCATAAGCTTGCTATTTTAATAAAAGAAGAGATAACTGATGATGATGGCCGCTACGATGCCCGACAAGTCTGCCAGTAACCCGCATGCCAACGCATTGCGCGTCTTGCTGATGCCCACGCTGCCGAAGTAGACGGCCAGGATGTAGAAGGTGGTGTCTGAAGCTCCCCGGGCCACACAACTCATTCTACCCACAAAAGAGTCGGCGCCGTATTGTCGCATGGCGTCAATCATCAATCCGTTGGCACCGCTGCCGCTGAGCGACTTCATCAAGGCGGTGGGGAGTGCACCCACAAAACTTGTGTCGATACCCAAGAAAGCCACACCGCTACCAATGCCGTTTACAATCAAATCCAATGCGCCCGAAGCGCGGAAAACCGCGATTCCAACGAGAAATGCCACCAAATAAGGGATGATGCGTACGGCGGTGGTAAACCCCTCTTTCGCTCCTTCGATGAAGGCATTGTACACGTTGACGCGCTTCCACAATCCCCATAGGATAAAGAACAGGATAATGCCGAAAAGCAATATGTTGGCTATAGACATGGAGTAGGTTCCCATCTGTTCGCGTCCCACACGGACGAACAGCCAGACAAGTGCCGCGAAAAAGAGTGCGATGCCGCCTACCAAGAGTAGAATAGGCTTGCAGAAGAGGTTGATGCGCTGTGTTAAGCTCACGATGCTTACGCCCACCAAGGTTGAGATTGCGGTGGTCAATAGGGTGGGGATAAAGATATCCGTTGGTTGTGCGGCACCAAGTTGCGCCCGGTACATCATGATGCTTACCGGAATGAGTATCAGTCCGGAAGTGTTGATGACCAAGAACATGATCATAGGGTTCGAAGCGGTGTCTTTCTTCGGATTGAGCGTCTGCAATTCCTTCATCGCTTTCAAGCCCATCGGGGTGGCGGCATTGTCAAGTCCCAACATATTGGCGGCAAGGTTCATGAATATCGAACCAAGAGCCGGATGCCCCTTGGGAACATCGGGGAAGAGCCGGCAGAACACCGGGCTTAACCAGCGGCTGAGCGTGCCGATCAGTCCGCTCCGTTCGCCGATGGACAAGATCCCCAACCAGAGTGCCAGGATACCGGTCAATCCGATGGAGATTTCAAAAGCCCCCTTGGAAGCGTCAAACGTGGCATTCACCAAGTCGGTGAATATTCCCGTATCGCCACAGAAAAGTGACTTGCCAAGTGCCACCAAAAAGGCAATCACGAAAAACGCCGCCCAGATATAATTCAAGACCATAGCTTCAACACGTTGTGCCGCATGCAAGCCCATGCATGCTTTATTGTTTGATAACCGCAAAAATAGGAATAACTTTCCACAGTTCCGACAGTTGAACGCCTCTTTTAAGCCATGGGAACCTCAAAAAACATGCATTTGTCATGGCGGTTTGCAAGATTGGGGCAAGATTAATCGGTTATTATT
>JAJPYP010000152.1 GCA_021204885.1 Prevotellaceae bacterium | reverse complement strand
AGATGTGTATAAGAGACAGGTCCTTTTCCCAAGAAAATAACGACTAACAGGATGACGAATACAGTCGCCATACCTACCACAATCAGTAAAAGCGCTATGTTTAAATTCTCCATATATGATAGTTTATTTGTTATTAAGTCGTAATACTATAAAATCGGACGAAATTAGTGAAATCCAGTGAAAGATTCTGGGATGGGAGTAATAAATTATATTAAAAGGAAAGTTATAGCGCAATCCGTGCGTTTTCAGGTGCCGTTTTGAAGGGTTATATCCCGGCCGCCCGCAGGATGAACGTGGTGGCTCCGATGGTGACGATGGCGCCTTCCCGGATGCGCACGCGGTCTTTGTCGCCTAAGAGCTCGTTGTTCAGGAAGGTGCCTGTAAGGCTGGGGGCATCGCGCAAGGTGTAGACCACGTGTCCCTCTTTGTCGCGCTTCACGTTGATGATGCAGTGGCGACGGTCCATGCTCATGTCCGAGCTCTCTATGGGCACTTCAATGGGTGCGCCCGGCTGGCGGCGGCCTATCACGTTGTCTCCCTCTTGCAGGGGTAACACCTGTTTGAAACAGAACACGTTCTCGATGACGGTGATGCTGCCCAAGGCATGCTTGTAGGCCGTCTCGTCGGGCTTCTCATCTTTTTGCAAGGCCCTTGTATGGGTCTTTCCCAAGCGGATGCTGAACTGCTTCCTGCACTTGTCGCACACGAATACCAGCGATTGCCCCTCGCTGTATTTCGTCTCGTCGAACGTAAGGAAGTTCTCGCATTTGGGGCAACGGACACGTTTCATAAAGGCAGGTTTTTACTTCTTCAATACCCAAGCGTTCTCGAAGGCTTCGTTCTGCCTTATCTTGGCAAGGGCACCGTAGGCCTCTGACTGGGTGGTGAAGGATTGTAGGCAGACACGCATCTTGCCGTCGCCTATAATGGCCTTGGCATCTTGATAGCCTTGCGTGACGAGCTGCGCGGCCATGGCACGGGCATCTTCCTCTTTGCCCAAGCTGGCCACGATGATGTGGTAGGCAGGAGCTTCGGCCGCTTGGGTCGTGGTCGTGCCGGTTGAAGCGCTTGCCGTGCCGGTTGAAGCGCTTGCCGTGCCGGTTGTAGCCGGTTTGTCTAACGTGACGGGCTGTGTGCTTACCTTAACCTCCTTGACCACTTTGGGCGTGACGCTTTTCGAGGCGGTCTTGCCGTTCTGCGTGGTCTTGTCCTGTTGTGTGGCCGCTTGATGGCCTGCTTGCAGGGGCAAGGGCGTGACAAGGAGCGACCGGCTGTCTAATCCGCCGGGCAGCATGCCCGATGTGAGCGGGGCATGACGGTCGGCGGGTGCCATATCGGTGTTGGCTATCGGTACGGAGAGGAAGAAGAAAAGGGCGATGGCGGCCACCATGGCGGCGGCATTGGTCAAGTAGGCCCGTTTGAGGGGCAAACGCGGGGTGTGCCGCTCGCGCTTCACCGGCTTCATGGGCACCGTTCGCGCCTGTTGCCGTGCTTCGGGCGTTTCGGCTTGGACGGGTAAGGGCTCCCTTGTTTGTACCGGTGCCTGCCTTTCGGCTTGTGCCAGCTCTTTCATCTCGAAGCTGTCCAACCCATATAAATAAGGTGTAGCCAATTTGTTGTCGTAAGGGATGAAGTCGAGCGTGTCGTTGATGGTGCAGCGCAGTTCGCCTATATCGGGAAGCTCTACCTTCCCCTCTTCATGCAAGGCGGCAAGCAGCTCTTGGGTGGCCTTCTCCACCATCTTGCCCGCATCGGCAAAGCCGGTGCCATATACCTCCATATAGGATTGCACCAACATGCCGTCGTTTATCCGCAACCGGCTGTTGAAGCCTATGGCACGCGAAGGCGGCAGGAAGAGATGCTCCTCAGGCACCCTTGTAGCCGGCGTGTAGTGGGCCACGAAGCCACCCAAGCCGGGAACAATGACGCAATCGTTTTCCAACAGAAGGAACGCTATGTGCCTTGCCATTTCAATCATGTGGCAAATGTAGCTGTTTTATCGGAGATTTACCGCTCCTCTCGGCTTTTTCTTGCCAACAAGTTATAAACAGCCGGCAGAGTGTCTGTGGTATTGATTTTTTTCCTACTTTTGTGCCGCTTTACCACGCATTCTTTGATGCAGGGCAAAGTATGGATAAATAGATAGATAGAATAGGTATTGAATATGCGTTTTTTAGGTTGTTTACTGTTCTGCCTCTTGGCAGGATATGGTGTGTCCATGGCCCAAGTCTCCGCTTTCGCCGAGTTCGGCACGGCCGTGCATGCAGGCGACCATACCCCGTTGTGGCAAGTGAGCAACCTGCAAGGGCTTGGCTCCATCTACAACAACGGCTATGTGCGTGGCGGGGTGGAGCATCGGTATGCCAAGAAGGGCTGGTCGTTTGAAGAGCAGGTGGATGTGGTAGGTGCCGTGGGCAACAGCTTCAAGAAAGAGGCGAGCTTCATCGTGCAACAGGCCTACGCCGACGTGCGCTTCAAGTGGTTGGGCCTTTATGTGGGGAGTCGAGAGTTGGGAGCGCCGCTTGTGGACAACACCCTTTCGAGCGGTGACATGACGTGGTCGGGCAACGCGCGGCCCATTCCGCAAGTGCGCGTGGGCATACCCGAGTACCTCTATCTCTTCCGCCGGTTCGCCATCAAGGGCGATGTGTCTTACGGCTGGTTCACCGACAACAGCTACTTGAAGAAGCAGGTGGGCGAGGGGTATTGGTACACCAAGAGCGTAAAGTACCACCACAAGGAGGGTTTCATACGCATAGGCGTGCCGCAAGGCAAGTGGCAGTTTGACGTGGGGCTGGTGATGGATACGGAGTTCGGCGGGTATATGGAGAAGAGCGGTACCAGCACCAATCTGGGCAACTCGTTGAAGGATTACTTGCGCGTGCTCTTTCCCGGTTCGGCCAATGACAACGGCGAGAAGCCTTCGGGCGAGGTGGCTTGGTACCAAGGCAACTACTTGGGCAGCGAGCAGCTGATGTTCACTTACCGGGGCAAGCACGTGTCGGCCAGCGGTTACTTGCTGAACCACTTCGATGACTTCTCGGGTTTGGGCAAGCTCAACGGCTGGGACGGCTTGTGGGGATTGGAATTGGGCTTCAAGCATTTCGCGCCCGTGCGGTCGGTAGTGGTGGAATACTTGCAGACCACCAACATGAGCGGCCCGCTGCACGGCATGCACGACAAGGGTGACGGGCCGGTGCAGAAGACCGGCGGTGCCGACAACTACTACAACAACGGTTGCTACCAAGGCTGGTCGCATTGGGGCATGATGATAGCCAATCCGCTCATCGCCTCGCCCATCTACAACGAGGACGGTGACATGACATTCAAGTATACCCGTGTAAGGGCGTTCCACTTGGCATGGAGCGGTGACATATCGCCCGAATGGAGTTACGTGGCCAAGATGAGCCACAACCGCACGTGGGGGAAGCCCTTCGCGCCCACGCTCGACATCTTGAAGAACTTCTCGTTCTACAGCTCCTTTACCTATACGCCCCGGTGGGGAGAGGGGTGGAGCTTCAACGGGTCGTTCGCATTCGACACGGGCGACATATACGGCGACAACGTGGGGCTGCAAGTGAAAGTAAGAAAGACCTTTTAAGCCAAAGGCTACTTATTGATGTAAACGGAAACAAAACATTGGAGCTATGAACTACATACAGACGGAAATAGACGGCGTATGGCTGATTGAGCCCAAAGTATTCCGCGACGGTCGCGGTTACTTCATGGAGACCTATAAAGAGGAGGAGTTCCGCCGCAACATCGGCGAGGTACATTTCGTGCAAGAGAACCAATCCCGCTCTACCTTCGGGGTGTTGCGCGGGTTGCATTACCAGAAAGGGGCATTGAGCCAAGCCAAGTTGGTGCGGGTCATCCAAGGCAAGGTGCTCGACGTGGCGGTGGACTTGCGCCGCTCTTCGCCCACCTTCGGTCAGCATGTCAGCGCCGAGTTGAGCGACGAGAACATGCGCCAGCTCTTCATTCCCCGCGGTTTCGCCCACGGTTTCCTTGTGCTGAGCGACACGGCGGTGTTCACCTATTTGGTAGACAACGTGTATGCCCCCGAGGCCGAAGCCTCCATCCGTTTCGACGACCCTACGGTAGGCATTGACTGGCCCGCCCTTCCGCAGCAACTCAACCTCTCCGAGAAAGACAAGCGGGGCGTTCCCTTTGCCGATGCGGCGTATTTCGATTAGCCTCGCGGATAGTTTATGACAATAAAACCAATACCATGAAACTGTTTGTCATCAACCTGTGTTGCCTGCTCCTTGTGGCTGCCTGTGCCTCCCACGACAAGGAGACGCCCCAAGCGGCCGAGGACTTTGAAGCCAAAGCCCTCTTGCAAGGTATATGGATGGACGAGGAGACCGATATGGCCTACATGCGTGTGGAGGGCGACTCCCTCTATTATGCCGACGCGCAGACCTCGCCGATGGCCTTCAAAATCATTCAAGACAGCATCTACATCTATGGAAACAGCGTCACGGCCTATAAGATAGACCGCCAGCTGGAATACTCCTTCTGGTTCCACTCGCTCTTGGACGAGGTGGTGAAGCTCTACAAATCAGATGACCCCGAAGACTCCCTCGCATTCGCCGGCAACCGCCGTGCGGAGCCCATACAGATGATTACCGAGGTGATGCAGAAAGACAGCATCGTTTTCTACAATGGCACACGCTACCGTGGCTACGTCTACATCAACCCCTCACAGATGAAGGTGTACCGCACCTCTTACGTGGGCAACGGCATCAGCGTGGACCATG
>JAJPYP010000156.1 GCA_021204885.1 Prevotellaceae bacterium | reverse complement strand
GCCTCCCCTATTAGGGGAGGTTTGGAGGGGTGGTCAAGAAAGGTCCCCGAAGGGGGTGTGTCTTTTGACACACTCCCTTTCTCCTTTTTTGCATCGCTTAGAAGCCCATACACTTCACATAGGAAAAGCCTTTTTAGAAGTAAAGGTAACGTTTATCCTTTACCTTGGCGCTTATATAGAGGTCGTTGATGAACTGGCCGGCCATACGCATGTAGGTCGCTTCCAACGAGCTCTTCTCGCCCGCTTCATCATACTCGCCCTCCAACTTCTCTTGGCTATAGGGTTGCAGCACGTAGACACCGCCATTGCCCTTGATGGGGGCGCTGGACTGGTTCACGCCGGCCACGGCGGCGTAGGCGCTGATGGCGGGCTCGCTGCTGTGCAGTACCGACACGTAGGCGGGGGCGGCGAAGGTGACGTGCTTGATGGAGTCGCCCACGGCACCTGCCATGCCTTGGATGGCATCCAATGTGGTGGTGCCGGCCGCCTGCAAGTCGGCCATGATCTTCTCGGCTTTCTTGTCGCGCATCACCTCAACGAAGAGTTCGTCTTTTACCGACTCTACAGGCCTGTAACCCTCCTTGGTGATGCCGGCTACGGCGGCTGCCATCAGGTGGTCGCTCTCGCCGCACTCATACAAGCCGGAGACTTCGCCCGTCTTGGCGCCGAATATCCAACGGAGCAACTCTTTGGTGCCGGCAACGCCGCCGATGGTGTGCTCGGAGTTGTAGAGTTCCTTGCGGTCGAGCAGCTTGTAGCCCGCGTCTTCGGCATTGGCTGTGATCTTCTCCAACGTGTTGTTGGTGGCGATGAACTGGCTGAAATCGTTGTATGCCTTGCTGTAGGTCTCCTTGCTGAACTCTACCGGACGCTTCACCACGGCTACCTTGTACTTCTCTTGCATGGCACGCTTGTCGGTCACTTGCATGATGAGGCTTACCTGTCCCAAAGAGAGGTTGACAAGTTCCTTGGGTGCCATGTCGATGAGCGTGGAGAGGTATTTGAGGTTGTCGCCATCTACTTGCGCTCCCTCGTAGTTGGCCGAGGTAAGCCAGCCTGTATCGCCCGTCTGCCCGTACAACTTGGCCACTTCGGCGAAATCGGCACCGCCCTTGATGGCATTGTAAATGCTGTCGGCCAAGAGCTGGGTGGAAGAAGCGTCGTCGGCCACCACTTGTATCTGGCGGAACTCGATGGAGTCGGCCATTGTGGCCACGGCTATCTTCTTGAAGGAGTTGATGGTATTGTCAACGGCATTGTAGTAGGGGCCGTATATGCCGCCCACGGCAACCGAGTCGAGACGGGCCACCACGTCGGAAGGCAACGCCTTGGCGGTATAGAAAAGGTCTACGTAAGGACTGGTAGAGCCGGTGGAACGGATGAAGGAGGCGTAATCGGAGTCGGTCTCGTCCAACTGGGAGGTGTACTCTTCCACTTCTTGCTCGATGGCGTCGTGGTCGGCTTGACTGGCTGTAACCTGCACGTCGATGTACTTGATGTCGCGGGTCTCGGCCAACTGGCGGTACTGCTCTTTCTTCTTGTCGTAGGCCGCACGGATGTCCGACTGGCGCACGCCTACCGTGGAGTCGGGTACGGAGCTGTAGGGAATGGCGGCCAAGAGCAGATCGGTCTGGTCGATACGGGAATTGAAGCTGTTTTGCGCCTCGACGGGATTGGAGAGCAGCGACTTGGTTATCAAAGCCTGGTACTTCTCTTGCAGACGGGTCTGCATCAAGGTCTTCTCTATAAACGACCAATACTTGTAGACGGTGTTGTAATAGTCGGCATACTGGGAAGCGGCGGCCGACTTGCCCATCTTGGCATAGTCTACGAGGAACTTCTTCAACATGTCCTTGTCGAACGTGCCGGTCTGCGGGTTGCGGAAGGGCGTCTGCTGCAACATGGGATGCGAGCCGGCGTCAATGATGGCCTCGATCTCGGCGTCAGACACTTCCAAACCCAACTTCTTGGCCTCGTTCTCTATGAGCTTGTTGTTCACGTAGTTCTGCCATACTTGGTCTTTGATGCTGTTGGTCTGCTCTTCGGTCAAGGATGTCAACCCGCTGGAGAACTTCACCACTTCCGAATACTCTTCCACCAACGCTTGGTAATCTTGGGCGGAGAGCTTCTCGCCGGCTACCACGCCGATGTCCTGCGAGCGGTGCGGTTGGAGCACTTTCCATGCGTCGCCCGCAATGAAGGCAAACAGCGCCAAACCGATAACTATCACTAATAAAGCCCCTTTGGACCTGATCTTTTGTAATGTTGCCATTTTAGTTAGTATGATTTATGTTTATTATTCCGCATTCGTCGCTTTTAGCGCACGAAGATACAAAAAATGCCATTACCATTCTTTTATTATCTGAAATTTTCTTATCAAATGGAATTATTCCATCACTTTCAAGCGCACCAACTCGATTTTGGTAGCCGTGAGCTTGATGATCTTGAACTGAAAGCGCCCCGCAACGGTGACGGTCTCGCCCGGCTTGGGAAAGCTTTGGTAGGCGTGCAGTATCAGCCCGCCCACCGTGAGGTATTCGTCGGACGGGGGCAGCCCCAAGGCGAATATCTCGTTCACCTTGTCTATCTCCAAGCGGGCTGAGAGCACGTACTCATGCTCGCCCACTTGCTTGTAGATATAGGTGTTGTTGTCGTGCTCGTCCTCGATGTCGCCGAATATCTCTTCTACCAAGTCCTCCAAGGTGACGATGCCAGCCGTGCCGCCGAACTCGTCGACCACCACGGCGATGGTCTTCTTCTGCTGCATGAACAGCTCCATGAGCTTGTGTGCGGCCATGGTCTCGGGCACGATGGGCAGCTCCTTGATGCGGCTTTGCCACTCCTCGGGGGCCGTGAACATCTCCGAGGAGTGGATATAACCCACCACATTGTCTATATTGTCGTCGTAGACGATGATCTTGGAGAGGCCCGAGTCAACGAAGCGCCCGCGTAGCTCGTCGAGCGTGGTGACAGCCTTGTCTACGGCCACCACTTCGGTGCGCGGCACGATGCAGTCGCGTATGCGCACGTTGGAGAAGTCGAGCACGTTCTGGAATATCTTCACCTCCGAGTCGAGTTCCTGCCCCTTGTCGGCGTTCTTGATGCCCGACTGCACGAAGTAATCCAAGTCTACCTTCCCGAAGGCCTTATCGGATGCCTCCTTGTTTATCTTCACGCCAAGGAGGCGGAAGAGCAGGCCCGCTACCGACGAGGAGAACTTGGAGACGGGATAGAGCACCACGTAACAGAGGAACGAGGGGAAAGCGCCCACTCGCAGCATGAGGTTGGGATTGATCTTGAAGAGGTTCTTGGGCAGGAACTCGCCCGCCACCAAAATGACGCACGTGGAGATAATGGTCTGTAGCAAGAGCATGAGGAAATGGTTCTTGGTCAACCCCGACAGCACATACCGCTCCATGAGCTGTGCCATGAAGATGCCGTAGACCACCAAGGCCACGTTGTTGCCCACCAACATGGTGGAGATGAAGTTGTTGGCATGACGGAAGTAGCCATCCAAGATGGCGAAGGTGGCTCCGGGCTTGCGCTCCATCTCGAAGCGTAGCTTGTCTACCGACACGAAGGCGATTTCCATACCCGAAAAGAAGGCGGAGAAGGCCAAGGCTATCAACATATAAACGACTGTATCCATCGTCATTCGGTCGCTTCGTCTTCACCTGTGGCAGGTGCGGGGGCTTCGGTGGAGGAAGACTCGGCTTGCGCATCCGTCTCCTCTTCAGAAGCGGACGCTTCTGGCGTTTCTTCTTCTTTGGGAACAGGGGCTTGCCCGGCGGATGCATTATCGCCGGCAGGGGGCACGTCTTGCGAGAGTGTATCGAGCGGAACCGCACTCCGCACGAGGGTATCTTGCAGGGCACGACGGCGGAAAACGGTGTCGGGTGTAATCAGTTTCTGTGAGACGGGCGCTGCCTTTTGGGAGAGCGCATGGCCCATGCCGGGGCGGGTGCTTGCCGGCGCTCCTTGTCCGCCAAGCGAGTCGGTGGCCATGCCCAGCGAGTCGGTTTCCTCGGACGGGACGGGCGCGGCCGTCTCTTCTTCATCGAAGTAGAACGTGCCTTCCACCCGGTGGAGCGTGTAGTTGGTCATCTGCTGGTTTGACTCGAAGCCCACGGCGAATATCACACGGTCGGGCTGCTCTATGCGTATGCGCTCGTCCGAGTAGACCTTCTCGCGCCGTTGGTCCCAATAGAGCAAGTCGGTATCGAACTTCTCTCCTTGCACGTTCTGGATGTGGACGTTGCTCATGAGCTTCCACAACTCTTCCTTGTCGTAGTAATAGGCGGTATCGGCCTTGATGTTGGACTCTATGTGAAACAGGGAGTCGAACTTCTCCAAATAGATGCCCTTCTCGAAGGCCCAGAAAGAGGGCGTCGTGCGGTCGTAGACCAACCACTGGGCCGTATTGATGCGGTAGCGGATAATGCCGGAATCGGATATGAGTGTGGTCACTCCCCGCGTGTCCAATACCGGCAGGGAGTCGCGATCGGTAATGGCATTACCCAAATCCATCTTCCTGCCGGAGCAAGCGGAAAATAAAAGAAGCATAACCACCGTGACGATGGTTATGCTTATGTATGTATGGCCTGCTACAGCTACCTGTCGTAACCGCATGGACTGTTTAGCGTATGGTCGTGGACTCGCCGATCCAACCACCGATGGTGATATGGTCGCCGGCCTTATAACCCAACATGAACAGGTCTTTGGCCTGCGGCACATGGGCTGAATAGGTCCTGATGAGCTCGTTTACCCTGTCGGCCGTGCTGGGATCGACTGTCTTGGCTTTCTGCAGCTTGTCCAATACGACATAGTAGGTGCAACGGTTCAATGCGGGCTCGTCGCTCCAGTTGGGGTTGGCAC
>JAJPYP010000053.1 GCA_021204885.1 Prevotellaceae bacterium | reverse complement strand
GCCCACCTGCCCGGCCGTCCCAACAACTTGGAGACAGCCTTGGCCGAAGCCCTCTACCTCACCGGTGTGGAACGCAATGGTGATGTGGTGGTTATGACCTCTTACGCCCCGTTATTGGCCAAGAAAGGCCACACCCAGTGGAAACCCGACCTGATATTCTTCGACAACAAGTCAGTCATGCCCACCGTAGACTACTACACCCAGCAAATGTATGGCCAGAACGCAGGCACCAAGTATTTGCCCTCTACCCTGCAACTGAAACACAAGAAGAAAGGCTCCAAGAAGGAGGGACCGGCAAAGAAGGAAGTGGAAGCGGCGACAGCCAAGCGTGTCGGCGTGTCGGTAGTCAAAGAGGAAAGTACAGGCGACTACATCGTGAAATTAGTCAACCTGCTACCCGTCAAGGTCACCTCGCAAGTAACGGTAAACGGCATGACCATGAAGCCTGCCACCGCCGTCAAGACCCTGCTGACAGGTAAGCCCACGGATAAGAAAGCCCGTCCCACGACCGGCACGTTCGATATACCGGGCAACGAGTTCACCTACACCATGCCCGCCTACTCGTTCACCGTCTTGCGCATAGCCCAATAACGACACAGTTCCGTACCTACCGCTTGTAACCATGAACATACGGAAACTTCTGACGGCGACGGCGGTGCTTGCCCTCTCCTTAGCCCTACAGGCCGCTCCAACCCGGCGGCCCTATAGGTTGCTATTCGATGAAGGGTGGCGTTTCGCCGTGGGCGACTACCCCGAAGCCGCCGCTCCCGACTATGACGACAGCGCTTGGCGCACACTTGACCTGCCCCACGATTGGAGCATCGAGTCATCGCCCGACGCGGCCGCCCCGTCGGGGAACGACGGCGGCTACTACGCCACCGGCATCGGTTGGTACCGCAAGACCTTCACCTTGCCCAAAGCACCGCAGGGAACCGTTACAAGCATCTACTTCGAAGGCGTCTACATGAACGCCGAAGTCTATATCAACGGCCATCCGTTGGGCGTGCATCCCTACGGCTATACCCCTTTCAGCCACGACCTCACACCATATCTTAACGACGGTGGCAAGAACGTGATCGCCGTGCGCGTGGACAATGCCCGGCAGAAGAACTGCCGTTGGTACTCCGGCTCGGGCATCTACCGCCATGTGTGGTTGCAACAGAGCGGAAGCGGGCATTTCACCGGGTGGGGTGTGGGCATTACCACGTCACAAGTAGACAGCACGCGGGCTGTGGTACGGGTGGGAAGCGACGTGACCAACGGTGGCGGACAACCTTGCCGGGTAGTCTTGACAGCTCGCTTACTGAAAGAGGACGTGTTCATAGGAAGCCCTGTCGAAAGCGAAGTACAGATAGCCGCAGGCGATACCTGCCATGTAGAGCAAACGTTCTATGTGGACAATCCCGCGCTTTGGTCGGTAGACTCCCCCAACTTGTACAGGCTGCTATTGACCGTACAGAATGACGGCGACACGGTAGATGAACGCATCGAGACCTTCGGCATCCGCACCATCGCCTACAACGCCGACGAAGGCTTCCTGCTCAACGGCAAGCCCTTGACGTTGCACGGCGGCTGCATGCACCACGACAACGGCATCTTGGGCGCCGCCGCCTACGACCGTGCCGAAGAGCGCAAGGTGGAACTGCTCAAAGAGGCCGGGTTCAATGCCGTGCGCACCTCGCACAATCCGCCCTCAGAAGCCATGTTGGCCGCTTGCGACCGTTTGGGACTACTTGTCATCGACGAAGCCTTCGACGGCTGGCGTGAACAGAAGACCCCTTACGACTATTCCACTCTTTTCGACACATGGTGGCAACGCGATGTGGAGACCATGGTGCTGCGCGACCGCAACCACCCCGCCGTCTTTTGCTGGAGCGTGGGCAATGAAGTCATCGAGCGCAAGCGATTGGAAGTACTCACCACCGCCAAGCGGCTCATCGACTGTGTACACCGTTTGGACCCCACCCGTCCCGTCACATCGGCATTGGCCTCTTGGGACAGCGATTGGGAGATATACGACCCCTTGGCCGCCCTGCACGACATCGCCGGCTACAACTACCTGCTGCACTATGCCGAGGCAGACCACCTTCGGGTACCCTCGCGCCTTATCATCCAGACCGAGTCCTATCCACGCGACGCTTTCATCAACAGGCAGCGTGTAGAGCATAACAGCTACATCTTGGGCGACTTCGTATGGACGGCGGTAGACTACTTGGGCGAATCGGGCATCGGCCGTTACTACTATGAGGGCGAGACGCCGGGAGAACATTATGAGCGCGACCAATACCCTTGGCACGGTGCCTATTGCGGCGACATCGACCTGACCGGTTGGCGCAAGCCCATATCCCACTACCGCGACCTGCTCTACAACAGCGAAGTGAAGCTCTACATGGCCGTGCGCGAACCCGACGGCTACCACGGCACCATCCGTGAGACCCTCTGGTCGGTCTACCCCACGTGGGAGAGCTGGAACTGGCCCGGCCATGAAGGCAAGCCCATAGAGGTAGAGGTATGCTCCCGCTACCCCAAGGTGTGCCTCTACCTGAACGGGGAACAGATAGACGAAGCGCTTACAGGAGAAGCCACCGCGTTCAAAGCCCTCTTCACGCTGCCCTACCGGCCCGGCATATTGGAAGCCGCAGGCGTTGATGCCGACGGCATGGAGCAGGAGCGTGTTACCTTGCGCACCGCCGCCACCCCGGCCAAGCTGCGCCTTTGTGCCGACCGTACCACCCTGCAAGCCGATGGAGAAGACTTGTGTTACATCACCGTGGAGGTGACCGACGCCGACGGCATTATAGACCCCAACGCCGACAACGCCCTTACCTTCTCGGTGAAAGGAGCGGGCACGCTGATAGCCGCCGGCAACGCCGACTTGCAAGATACCGCCTCTTACCAATCCACCCTGCACAAGGCTTGGAAAGGACGCGCCTTGGCGGTGGTCAAGAGCATGCGGCGTAGTGGCAAGATTACTTTGACGGTCAGCTCGCCCGGCCTACCAAGCGCCACGCTGACTCTCGAAGCGAAGTGAATATAAAGGTAATCCCACTTTTTTTGGGCTTTGATTACCCTTATTATTCACCAAATTGACTTACATTTGCAACTGCCATACATAAGGCATGACGACTTAAACATTATTATCAATATGAAGAAGCAACTCATTACCGCCTTTATGACTTTGCTGACCGTCGGAGCCGGCGCACAGTCATTCAAGGAGTGGCTTGACCCCGAAGTCAACGCCGTGAACCGTGCCCCTATGCACACCAACTACTTCCCTTACGAATCCGTCAAGGCCGCAAGTCGGGGTGTAAAGGAGACATCCGCCAATTACATGAGCCTGAACGGCATCTGGAAGTTCAACTGGGTAAAGGACGCCGATGCCCGCCCCACCGGCTTCTGGGAGACCGGTTACAATGACAAGGGATGGAACGACATGCCCGTACCCGGCGTATGGGAACTGAACGGCTATGGCGATCCCCTCTATGTGAACACCGGCTACGCATGGCGCAACCAATACGAGAGCAACCCGCCCATACCGCCTGTCGAGAACAACCACGTGGGCTCCTACCGCCGCACCGTCACCGTGCCGGCCACATGGAAAGGCAAGGACATCATCATCCACTTCGGGTCGGTTACCTCGAACATCTACCTTTGGGTGAACGGCCGCTTTGTGGGCTATAGCGAGGACAGCAAGTTGGAGGCCGAGTTCGACGTCACCTCTTACCTGAGACCGGGCGAGCAGAACCTCATCGCTTTCCAAGTGTTCCGCTGGTGCGACGGCACCTATTTAGAGGACCAAGACTTCTTCCGTTTCAGCGGCGTGGCACGCGACTCCTATCTCTATGCCCGCGACAAGAAGCGCATCGAAGACATCCGCATCACCCCCGACTTGGATGCCGACTATATAAACGGCAGCCTGCGTGTGGACCTCACCTTGAAAGGCGGCGGCACCGTCGACTTGGAGTTATTGGATGCAGCGGGCAACCAAGTGGCTGTCGCCACGGCCAAAGGCAGCGGCTCGGTACAGATAGACGTGGAGAACCCCAAGAAGTGGACCGCCGAGACACCTTACCTTTATACACTGCGGGCCACGATGCAAGGCGGAAGCGAAGTGATTCCCATCAAGACGGGCTTCCGCAAGATAGAGATAAAGAACGCGCAAGTCTTGGTAAACGGGCAGCCGGTGCTCTTCAAGGGAGCCGACCGTCATGAATTGGACCCCGACGGAGGCTATGTGGTATCGCGCGAGCGCATGATACAAGACATCCGGCTCATGAAGCAGTTCAACATCAACGGCGTGCGCACCTGCCACTACCCCGACGACAACCTGTGGTATGACCTGTGCGACGAGTACGGCCTCTACATGGTGGCCGAGGCCAACCTTGAATCGCATGGCATGGGCTATGAAGAGACCACCCTTGCCATCCGTGACGACTACAAGAAGGCCCACTTGGAACGCAACCGGCGCAACGTGCAGCGCAACTACAACCACCCCGCCATCATCTTCTGGTCGCTTGGCAACGAAGCCGGCTACGGCTCCAACTTCGAGGCCGCCTACGACCTTGTCAAGGCCGAAGACGGCACCCGTCCCGTGCAATACCACGTGGCCCGCTTGGAGGGCAAGACCGACATCTACTGCCCCATGTATGCCAGCTATAAGGCCTGTATAGACTATTGCGAAGGCGCGAATGTACCCAAGCCGCTCATCCAGTGCGAATACGCCCACGCCATGGGCAATTCCGAAGGCGGCTTCATGGAGTACATGGACTTGATACGCAAGTATCCCAACTACCAAGGCGGCTTTATATGGGACTTCGTGGACCAATCCGTGCGTTGGACCGGCAAGAACGGCAAGATGATATACGCCTACGGCGGCGACTTCAACCGCTTCGACG
>JAJPYP010000192.1 GCA_021204885.1 Prevotellaceae bacterium | reverse complement strand
TTGCGACACCCTGCTCACGATGAACGTCGCGGTCGACACCGTGCCCGTGCCCGTCTACCGCCTGCCCGCCGCTTTCCGGGGGTGCGCCCCCAACCACCTTGTGGACACCTTGGACGTGCTGGCCCCCTTCTGGGAGAAGCTGCGGTTGGCACGCGCGGGCGTGCCGGGCGACAGCATCCGCGTGCTCCACGTGGGCGACAGCCACGTGCGCGGCCACTTCTTCCCCAACACCACAGGCCACCTCTTGCGCCTTGCCTTCGGCCGCGTCGCCTACACCGACATGGGCATCAACGGGGCCTATTGCCTCACCTTCGCCCGCGCGGACCGCATCGCCGCCATCGCCGCCGCCCGCCCCGACCTGCTGATACTCTCTTTCGGCACCAACGAGAGCCACAACCGCAGCTACGACCGCGTGACGCATTACCACCAAATGGAGGAGTTGGTGCAGATGATACGCGCCAAGCTGCCGGGCGTGCCCATCATCCTAACCACGCCCCCCGGCTCCTTCGAGGCGGTGCGACAGAAGAACCGCCGCCGCACCTACACCGCCAACCCCCGCACGGGGCGCGTCTCTGAGAACATCTGCCGCTTCGGCGCGGCCCACGGCATCCCCGTGTGGAACCTCTACGAAGTGGCCGGAGGGCAGCGGGCCTGCCTGAACTGGGAGGCGGCCCGCCTCATGCGCCCCGACCACGTGCACTTCTTCGCCCAAGGCTACCAGCTGCAAGGCGAGCTCTTTTACCAAGCCTTGCTCATGGCCTACAACGAAAGCATCACGACCGAGAAGACCGTCAACACGGGAAATGGAGGAGGAGAGTGACATGGACTGGCTGCACCTTGACATAGACTTTACCCGCCTTGTGGCACTGCTCGGCTACGACCCCCATGCCCCGATGATCTTCAGCAGCGGCTTCTTCCTGTGGCTCTTCGCCGCCTTCTTGGGCGTGTACCTGCTGCTACAGCGGCGCACCACGGCACGCCTGCTTTTCGTCACGCTCTTCTCCTATTACTTCTACTACAAGAGCAGCGGCACCTACTTCTACCTGCTTGCCATCGTCACCGTGGGCGACTTCCTCTTCGCCCGGCAGATAGCCCGCACCGACGTGAAGTGGCGGCGCAAGGCCTGGCTGGCCGCCAGCCTCTTGATTGACTTGGGGCTGCTTGGCTACTTCAAGTACACCAACTTCCTTGGCACGTGCATCGCCTCCCTTACGGGGGCCACGTTCCATGCGTGGGACATCTTCCTGCCCGTGGGCATCTCCTTCTTCACCTTCCAGTCGCTAAGCTACACCATCGACGTGTACCGCCGCCGGATAACCCCCTTGACGAGCTTGCTCGACTACGCCTTCTACGTCTCCTTCTTCCCCCAGCTCGTGGCCGGCCCCATCGTGCGGGCACGCGACTTCATCCCCCAGATACGCAAGCCCCTGTACGTCTCGCGCGAGATGCTCGGCCGCGCCGTCTTCCTCATCGTAGGGGGGCTCTTCAAGAAGGCGGTCATCTCCGATTACATCAGCGTGAACTTCGTGGAGCGCGTCTTCGAGGCCCCCACGCTCTATTCCGGGGTGGAGAACCTCCTTGGCGTGTATGGCTACGCCTTGCAGATTTACTGCGACTTCTCCGGCTACAGCGACCTTGCCATCGGTATCGCCCTGCTGCTTGGCTTCCGCTTCAACATCAACTTCGACTCCCCCTACAAGTCGGCCTCCATCACCGAGTTCTGGCGGCGATGGCACATCTCGCTCTCCTCGTGGCTGCGCGACTACCTGTACATCTCCCTTGGGGGCAACCGCAAGGGCAAGCCTCGCCAGTACCTCAACCTGATGCTCACCATGTTCCTTGGCGGCCTGTGGCACGGCGCCTCGTGGAACTTCGTGTTTTGGGGCGTGCTGCACGGCGCGGGCTTGGCCGTGCACAAGATGTGGATGGGCATTATAGGCCGACGCGCCGACGGCTGGCGTCTGCCGAGGCTTCGCCGCTTCCTTTGCACCCTCATCACGTTCCACTTCGTGTGCCTCTGCTGGATCTTCTTTAGAAACGCTGATTTCGCCCATTCCATCGGCATGTTGCGGCAAATCTTCACCCAATTCTCGCCCGGCTTGCTGCCGCAATTATTGACCGGCTACTGGCGCGTGTTCCTGCTTGTGGCCATCGGCTTTTTGCTGCACGTGGTGCCCGCAAGCTGGGAAAACGCCGTTACCCGTTCCATCGTGCGCCTGCCGCTGCTTGGCAAGGCCCTGCTGATAGTGGCCGTGATTTACCTCATTATCCAGATGAAGGGCACGGAGATACAGCCCTTCATCTACTTCCAGTTCTAAACCCCATTTGCTTACACAAAACTGTAGCCGCTCCCTACACTATTGTGTCGCTGTCTTCCTCAGACCTACGGTATATTTTGTAATATCCTTGTGTCGCTGATTATCACTCGGTTATCCCGTTTCCTGTTACAAATTATCCCTTCTGCCTTCCATGCCTTATACCCCCTGCCTGCTCCCCCTGTGCGCGGCTGCTTACGACTCCCGTGCGTGGCTGCTTACGACTCACGTGTGTAGCTGCCTGCTCCTCACGTGCGTAGCCTCTTACTACTCCCGTGCGTAGTAACCTGCTACACACGTGCGCGGCAACCACCCCCTCGCGTGGTCCATTTTATTGCGCCAATCGATAGGCTTTGGGCGAGAGCCCCGTGTGCTTCTTGAAGTAGCGGCCGAAGAAAGATTGGTCGGGGAACCGGTACTGGTCGGCGATTTCCTTCAGGGAGAGGTCGGTGGATTGCAGGGTCACTTTCAGTTCCAAGATAAGGAACTCGTCGATGAGGCCCTTGGCCGACGTGCCTCCCACCTCGCGGGCGATGACCGAAAGGTAGCGCGGGGAGATGCACAGGCGGGTGGCGTAGAAGCCCACGTCGCGCTGCGTGGCCCCGTGGGCATGCACCAAGGCGATGAAGCGCTTGAAGAGCTCCTCCTTGCGGCTGCTCCCGCCCGTATAGGCGTGGTCCAGCAGGCGGCGCACCTTGTCGTAGGTGTTCAGGAAGAAGATTTGCAGCAGGTGCTGGGCGATGGCCCGGCGACAGACGTTCTCCATGTCGCCGCAGATGGCGTTGCTGGCCTCGATGAGCCCGTGGATGCCACGCAGCTCCTCGGGGTTGCCTTGGTGAAGGTGGCACGGATGTGCCTTGAGGAAGTGTATGTAGGTGGGGTCGAGGCGGAACGAGGCGGCGGTGAACATCTCCTCGGAGAAGGCTAAGTAGTGGCTCTGGAAATCGGCCGACGCCCGCTCTACCGAGAAGACCATGCCCGGAAGCAGGGAGATGTTCGTTTGGGGAACGATGTGGGCGGGCTGCATGTCTATGGCCACATCGGCTTCTCCTTTTGTACAAAACAGCAAGGCGCCTCCCGGCAGCTTGACGGCGCGGCCACGGAAGGCCTCGAGGTTGTCCATGCCCGCGCGGAAGGCCTCTTCCTTGGTGGTAAGCAGTGGGTTCATACGTATATATCAGGTTGTTTCTTCGGGGGCAAAGGTAGGGCTTCTCCTTGAAACGGGAAACAATCGGTTCCGAAAATGAACAATTCCGTGGCGGTAATGAAAGAGACCCGTGTTCAAAATCGGCATATCTTTGCGGTCGCTTAAAAACCAAGGATTCAAACCAAAGTGAAACGTATGAAGATAAAAGATTGTTTTTTAGGCGCGTTGACGCTCCTCTCTGTGGGGGCGGCAGTGGCGGGGTGTGGCAGCGCACCCGCCGCCGAGGGCGCGTCGGAATACGCGGTGCTGCATGTGGCCACCGCCGACAAGGAGCTGCAAACCACCTATTCGGCCACCATCCGCGGGCGGCAGGACATCGACATCTATCCGCAAGTGCCGGGCACGCTTGTCCGTCTCTTGGTGGAAGAGGGGCAGGAGGTGAAGCGGGGACAGGTGATGTTCATCGTGGACCAAGTGCCCTATCAGGCGGCCTTGCGCACGGCCGATGCCAATGTGGAGGCGGCGCGTGCGGCGGTGGCCACGGCCCAGCTGACTTACGAGAGCCGCAAGGAGCTTTTCGACCAGCAGGTGGTATCGGAGTTCGACCTGAAGACTTCCTACAACAGCTTGCTCACGGCCAAGGCGCAGCTTGCCCAGGCCGAGGCGCAGCAGGTGAACGCGGCCAACGACCTCTCTTACACCGAGGTGAAGAGCCCGGCCGACGGGGTGGTAGGGGTGCTGCCCTACAGGGTGGGCACCTTGGTAAGTTCCTCCATGCCCAAGCCGCTGACCACGGTGTCGGACAACTCCTCGATGTATGTCTACTTCTCTATGACCGAGAACCAGCTCTTGGAGCTCACGCGGCGGTACGGGTCGAAGAAGGAGGCGCTGGCCCGGATGCCCGCCATCGGCCTCATGCTGAACGACCGCTCCATGTACCAAGAGCAGGGGCGCATAGAGACCATCAGCGGGGTGATTGACACCTCTACGGGCACGGTGAGCTTGCGGGCGGTCTTTCCCAACGGCGGCGGGCTGCTCACGAGCGGCGCTTCGGGCAACGTGGTCATTCCTCAGGTGCGCAAGGGGTGCCTCACCATCCCGCAATCGGCCACCTACGAGGTGCAGGACAAGGTGTATGTATATAAGGTGGTAGACGGCAAGGCCACCGCCTCGCCCGTGACGGTGACGCGCGTGGACGGCGGGCAGGAGTATATCGTGGAAGAGGGGCTTTCCCAAGGCGACGTGATCGTGACCGAAGGGGTGGGCCTGCTGCACGAGGGCACGCTAATCAAGGAGAAGGAGTGAGGCCGGAGGCGGCAAGCGCCTTGCGTGAGCCTCTGCCCGGGACTTCCGCAAGCGACGGCCTGAGACTTCCGCAGGCGACGGCCTGCGACTTCCGCTGTTTCCCGCCTCCTAAAATATAGACATTTAAAAGCATTCGACTATGAACTTGAGAACATTTATAGAGCGCCCGGTATTCTCGTCGGTCATCTCCATCG
>JAJPYP010000265.1 GCA_021204885.1 Prevotellaceae bacterium | reverse complement strand
ACCTCGGTGATGTCGTCCCAGTCCTCTTCGGGCAAGCAGACGAAACTGTGCGAGATGCGCAACTTGTACTCGCCTATGATTTGCGTGCCGCTTTCGCGCAACAACTCGTGGTTCTGCAACAGGCTGCCCGCAATGGTGTTCTCGATGGCCAACATGCCGATGGTGTGGCTCTCCTTCTTGATGGATGCGAACACCTCTTCAAAGGTGGCGCAACAAACCAGCTCTATCTGCTCACCTTCGAAAAAGTTGTGCGCCGCGATGTCGTGATAGGAGCCCAATCCTCCTTGAATGGCTATCTTCTTCATAAACTATCTTGTTTTTATATTGTCTATCATAAAAAATCCCGCTTCCATCTATATGGAGCGGGATTCAAGTCTTTATTTGGTTATCATTCTGTCCTTTCACATCACCTGTCACTTGATGCATACAAACTCCCGCTCTACTTTCCGGCCAAAGTAAAAGTAAAAGAAATAATCATATACATAACGCCAAGCTTTCACGGTTGTCTGCTTTTATCTTTATTTGCGGCAAAATTAATACATTTCTTCGAGATTCCAACAATAATCGGCGTTTTTTATGGGCATAACCGTTAAAAACCGTCACAATCCAAGGATATCGCCCGTGGAGTTGCCGCCAATTTGGCCATACTGCCCGCTGTAGTCCTGCATCTCTTCGGGATGGATGGCCAAAGCGGATGCAGAGTCGGCCGCGGCCCCCTCCTTGTCGCCTGCAAGCAGTTTGGCGCGGCCCCGTTCATGGTAAGCCGGCGCGAAGTCGGGAAGCAAGCCGATGGCTTCGGTAAAAAGCGCGATGGCCTCGGCATACTTCGCCCCGGTGATGTAGAGCCGTCCCAAAGCAAGGTAAGCCTGCTCGTTGAAGGGATTCAGGTCGTATATCAAGTGGCGGTAATCGCGTTCGGCCTCATCGGGCTTGCCGGTAGTCTCGGCCAAGCGCCCGCGCAACAACAAGGCACTCTCGTTGGCAGGGTCTTGCAAGAGCAAGAGGTCCACCTCGGCTCCAGCCTCCTTGTATTGCCGCATGCCGGCCAATACTTCCGCACGCAGTTGCCGGGCTTCGGTAAACTCCCCGTTCAGGGTGATGGCTTTGGTAAGGTGGGCAATGGCCATGAGGTCATCGCCCCCGGCATGCGCCGCCTTGCCCGCCATGTAATAGGCCGATGCGCTGGTGCCGTCCAATTCAACAGCCATCCGGGCCACCTGTGCCATGCGGGGATAATCTTCTAACATGAAGCAGGTCTGGGCAAGGTTCAAGAGGGTGAGAAGATGCGTGGGTTCCATTTCCACCATCCGCTCATAGATGCCGCGTGCCTCTTCAAGACGATTGGTCTGCACATACGTCTGTGCCAAATAGCCCATGGTCTCGAAGTCTTCTTGCAAGGCAAGTGCCTCGGTGAAGCACTTCACGGCATAATCCAAGCGCCCCATGCGCCCGGCACGCATGCCGTCATACTTGAATATCTCGAAGTTCTTGCGGCGGTTTTTCTCCTGCTCTTCCGCCGGGTCTTCCGCCTTACCTGAGAAGAAAGATTTGAATATGCCCATAGTGTGAAGGTTTGTGCCGCAAAGCGGCCGTTCGTGTTGCAAATGTAATGATTTCTTTTGGGATATGTAGCAATTGACGGGAATTAAGCTTGTAGACTTAAAGGTGCCGTTCCGGCGTTACGGCACCTGCAACAAGCCGTTCACGGTAACCAGCTGGCCGGCATCCAGAAGCTCGTGCAAAACGTCGACGAGCCGCTCCTTGTCTACGTCAAGACGCTCGGCAAGAGCGGCCGGGGTAAGCGGGGCTGCGGCAAGCTGCTCCTTGATTAGCCGGCACAGTTCAACGGCAGGAAGCAGGGGAGCGGTATCGCGCTTGCGCCCCAAACACGTGTCACACATCCCGCAATCATGCCCGTTCTTCTCGCCGAAGTAGTGCAGCAAGAGCCGGCTGCGGCACACGGTATCGTTTGTGGCATAATCCAGTATGGCATCGATGCGGCGCACATAACGCTCCTTGCGGCCTTCATAGATGTCGAAGGGAATGCGGATGCTGTCGGTCTCTACGCGCGCGCGCGTATATATTATATAAGGTATCTTTTTCCGGGGAATGTAATCCACGATGCGCAATCGGGAAAGGGCGACCAATTTCTCGTACACCTCGCGGCACGACAGCCCGGTGCGCAAGGCAAGGGAGTCTTCGTTGATGAAAGCATAGTCGGTAAACAGGCCGGTATAGGAACGCAAGATGATTTGTATGAGCCGCTCGGTATCCTCACCCATGCCGTGCAACTTGTAGAGTTCATCGCGGCGCAAGGTGAAAAGCAGGCGCGAAGCGTTCTCCTGCTCGCCCGTGTATTCTATGTAGCCGGCTTGGGTCAAGATCTTCAAGGCACTGTCGGTGGGCAAGGGCGGATGCTTGAACTTGCGGCAGAAGTCCTCGATGTTGAACTCGCGCACGCAGTCCTGACCGTCGCCCATGGCCATCTGGTAATAGTATTGCAAGTGCTCGTAGATGGTCTTGATATACTCCTTATCCGGGAAGTTGTCGGGGACGCGCTTGTGCAGCGTGGCTTTGTCGCTCTTAGCATAGAGCATGATGGCGTAAGCCTTCTCTCCGTCGCGCCCCGCACGCCCGGCCTCTTGGAAATAGGCCTCGACGGCATCGGGCAAGTCTATATGGACCACTACCCGCACGTCGGGCTTGTCGATGCCCATACCGAAAGCGTTGGTGGCCACCATCACGCGCACCTCGCCTGCCCGCCATGCACGTTGGCGCTGCTCCTTCACGCCATCCTCCAACCCGGCATGGTAGAAGGCGGCTGTGATGCCCTCGCCCAGCAACAGTTCGGTCACCTCTTTGGTGCGCCGGCGGTTGCGCACGTACACGATGGCCGACCCTTGTATGCGGCGAAGGATGTGCAGCAACTCGCCTGTCTTGTTCTCCGTGCGGCGCACGATGTAAGCCAAGTTCTTCCGCTCGAAACTCATGCGGAAGAGGTTCTCCCCTTGGAAGCGCAGGCGCGTTTGGATGTCCTTGGCCACTTCGGGCGTGGCGGTGGCGGTGAGCGCCAATATAGGAACGCCGGGAAGCAAGTCGCGTATGCCGGCTATTTTAAGGTAGGCGGGACGGAAGTCATATCCCCACTGGGAGATGCAATGGCTCTCGTCCACCGTGATAAGGCTGACGTGCATCTTGGGCAGCTTGGCACGGAAGAGTTCCGTATCCAACCGCTCGGGAGAGAGATACAGGAATTTATAATCGCCGAAGATGCAGTTGTCCAGCACACGCACAATCTCCTGCCGGTCCATGCCCGAATGGATGGCCAACGCGCGGATGCCCCGTTTGCGCAAGTTCTCCACCTGGTCTTTCATCAAGGCAATCAACGGGGTGATGACTATGCACAACCCCTCGCGTGCCAGCGCGGGAAGCTGGAAGGTGATGGACTTGCCTCCGCCCGTAGGCATCAGCCCCAACGTGTCGCGGTCTTCGCCGATGCTGCGGATAATCTCCTCTTGGATGCCACGGAAAGCGTCATAGCCCCAGTAGCGCTTCAGCAACGCCAAGTAATCCGGTCGCATAAACCCTTTATTGCATCGAAAGCGGAATCAACCCGGCTTGATGTCCTCTATCTGGAGTTGTATCTCACCCCGCTTGTAGGTATTCTCCTCGATGGTGTAGCAGATGTCGAACGAACCCTTGCTCTTGATGTAGCGCACGTGGTGGCTCTGCCCGAAAGCGATGCCGTTCATCACGTTGTTCGACTTGTTGTCCACCAGCTCCAACTTGATATGCTCCTGGTCGCGCCCCACCACCTTGCTGGTGCCGTAATCGTACACGTTGTGCGTACAGAAAACGGGCTTGGCGTTGTCGGGGCCGAAGGGATTGAACAGCTTCAAGTCGTTGTAGAACTTGGAAGTAATCTCCTTGAAGTCGATCTCCGCGCTCACGTCAATCACCGCGCTGGTCTGTTCGGGCAGGATATGCCGCGAGACGAACTCCTCGAAACGTTCGGTGAAAGCAGGCACGTTCTCCACCTTCATGGACAGGCCGGCAGCGTAAGTGTGGCCGCCGAAGTTCTCCAACAGGTCGCGGCAATACTCCACGGCCTTGTACACGTCGAAGCCCGATACGGAGCGGGCCGACCCGGTGGCCATGTCATTGGTACGTGTAAGCACCACGGCGGGACGGTAGTATATCTCCGTCAACCTCGAAGCCACGATGCCGATGACCCCTTTGTGCCAGTCCTCGTTGTAGAGCACGATGGAGCGGCGGTCGGCCAAGCCGCCCAATTGGGCCACGATGCGGTTGGCCTCCTCGGTCATGCTCTTGTCCAAGTCCTTGCGCGTCTCGTTGTATTGGTTGATTTGCCCGGCCTTCTCCATAGCGGCCGAAAACTCTTTCTCGGTGAGCAAGTCCACGGCCTCCTTGCCGTTCTGGATGCGGCCCGAAGCGTTGATGCGGGGGCCTATCTTGAACACGATGTCGTTGATGGTAATCTCCTTGCCAGTGAGCCCGCACACGTCGATGATGGCTTTCAAGCCCACGCTGGGATTGCTGTTGAGCTGCTTCAAGCCGTGGTAGGCCAAGATGCGGTTCTCGCCCATGATGGGCACGATGTCAGAAGCGATGGAGACGGCGCATAAGTCCAGCAGCGGCACCAAGTGGTGGAACCCGATGCCGTTGCTCATGGCGAAGGCCTGCATGAACTTGAAGCCCACGCCGCAACCCGAAAGGTGCTCGTAAGGATAGGTGTTGCCCGGCCGCTTGGCGTTCAAGATGGCCACGGCCGGCGGTAATACGGCATCGGGCACGTGGTGGTCGCAGATGATGAAGTCGATGCCCAACTGCTTGGCCGAGGAGATCTTATCCACGGCCTTGATGCCGCAATCAAGCACGATGACCAATTTCACGCCGCTCTTCACGGCATACTCCAACCCTTTCGCCGAGATGCCGTACCCCTCGTTGTAACGGTCGGGAATGTAATAGTCTATGTTCGAATAGA
>JAJPYP010000011.1 GCA_021204885.1 Prevotellaceae bacterium | reverse complement strand
TACGATACAGGCAGAGAGCAGTCAACGCGAGGTAGTGAGCAAGGTGCCGCAACCGGCGCTCTCCAACGAGCCGCCCTCCAACACGAAGTCCAAGCAGTTCACGTATTTGCCTTGAAGCACGCCCGCCGCCACGGCACGACGGGTGATGAGGTTGTCCTTCGCGGCGGCGTATTTCAGCCCCCAGCCGTTGAAGGTGAAGTCGAGCAGGGCAGGCCCATCAACGTCAAGCATGGTGATGGCGCCATGGTCGCGTGCCCACGTGTCGTTGGTGGGGCAACGGAAGAAGCGCACGTTCTCCATGCAGACGGTGCCGGCTATCTGCCGTTCCACCGCTTCCGGTTCGGGGGTAACGATGAGCAACTCCTCGCGCAAGGCAATCTCCCTTGCTATCCGCGCGAAGCAAGCCTGCACGGGCGCGAGCATGTAGGCCCAATCGGTAGCCGCATGAGGCCACGTGAGCTGCACGCCGCTTTGCGGAGCCCATTCGGCCGGGAACACGGGGGCTTGCCTCTTCCTATCGGCCTTGTTCGCACGATGTAGACCGCTTGTCATCATGGGGCAAAGATAGCCCTATAATGCCGGCTATGCAAACGGGCGTAATGGCTTTTCGTACTAAAAAAAGTAAAAGTAGCGTCCAATTGGC
The DNA here is from genome assembly GCA_021204885.1 of Prevotellaceae bacterium. The sequence goes on along the minus strand of JAJPYP010000011.1, from coordinate 4,440 downwards.
ATCCCGACACAAGGTTATTCGGCGATAATCCGTACCTTTGCAAACCAAATTTCGTGGACAGTGAAAGTAAAGGATGTTATCGGTGCCCTTGAACGTTTCGCGCCTCTGCCTTTGCAGGACAGCTTCGACAATGCAGGACTGCAAGTGGGATTGCCGGAGGCGGAAGTGACAGGGGCTTTATTGTGTCTCGACGTTACCGAAGAGGTGATGGAAGAGGCGGTCACGGGTGGGTATAACTTGGTTATCTCCCACCATCCGCTTATCTTTAAAGGTTGCAAGTCCATCACGGGCAAAGACGTGGTGGAGCGTTGCATACTCATGGCCATCAAGCACAACGTGGCGGTCTATTCGGCCCATACCAACTTGGACAACGCGCCCGGCGGCGTGAACTTCAAGATAGCCGGGAAGATAGGGTTGGAGAACGTGCATGTGTTGGAGCCCAAAGAGGGCCCGTGGAACGGCGAAGCCGGCGAGGGCGTTATAGGCGAGTTGGTGCATGAGGAGACCGAACCGGCATTCTTGCGCCGCATCAAAGAGACCTTCAACGCCGGATGCGTGCGCCACAGCCGCCTTACCGGAAGGAAAATCAAGCGTGTGGCCCTTTGCGGCGGAGCGAGCGCCTACTTGGTACCCATAGCCGTGAAGAGCAAGGCCGACGTGTTCTTGACCGGCGAGGTGAAGTACCACGAGTATTTCAATGTGGAGGGCACGGGCATGTTGCTGGCCGAAATAGGTCACTACGAGAGCGAGCAATACACCAAAGAGTTGTTGTACACCTTCTTGCGCGAGTCTTTCCCCGCCTTGGCGGTGCGGCTCTCGAGGGTGAACACCAATCCGGTGAACTACCTGCTGTAACGCTGCAAGGGCCACCGCAGGCGTTTCTGCAACGACCCACCGGCATGACGAACGAGCTGATAGATAGATATATTTATATAGAGGTAATATAGAAAATGGCCAAAGAAGTAAAGAAAGATGCTACGGAACTTACCGTAGAGCAGAAGCTGCAAGCACTGTACCAGCTCCAGACGATGCTCTCCAAGATAGACGAGATAAAGACCTTGCGTGGTGAACTCCCCTTGGAAGTGCAGGATTTGGAAGACGAGATTGCCGGACTTGGCACCCGCATAGAGCGTATCAAGGCGGAAGTGGCCGACTTGAAGGCCGAGATAGCCAACGAGAACGTGAAGATCAAGGCGGCGCAAGACTCCATCGACAAATATAAGGAACAACAGGACAACGTGCGCAACAACCGCGAGTACGACTGGTTGAGCAAGGAGATCGAGTACCAGACGCTCGACATAGAGCTTTGCAACAAGCACATCCGCGAGTACACCCAAAGCGTGGAAGACCGTTCCAAGGAGGTAGAGGCCAGTTCGGAAGCGTTGGTTGAGCGCAAGAAGGACTTGGAGGTGAAGAAGGGTGAATTAGACGAGATCATTGCCGAGACCAAGCAGGAAGAGGAGCGTCTTCGCGACCAAGCCAAAGCGCTCGAAGCCAAGATAGAGCCGCGCCTGTTGCAGTCGTTCAAGCGCATCCGCAAGAATTCGCGCAACGGCTTGGGCATCGTCTACGTGCAGCGCGACGCCTGCGGCGGCTGCTTCAACAAGATACCGCCCCAGCGCCAGTTGGAGATCCGTTATCGCAAGAAGGTAATCGTGTGCGAGTACTGCGGACGCATCTTGATAGACCCCGAATTGGCGGGCGTTCGTCCCGAACAGCGGGAAGAGCCCAAGGAGCGCACGTCGCGCAGGAAGCGCGTCGTCGAGGAGTAAGGTATACATCCGGTAAATATACCGAATGAGAAAAAAGGGGCTTTCAGCCCCTTTTTTCGTATAGTACCTCGACTGTTTCCGCCGGTTTCGCGCATCCCAATCCATGCACTGAATCGAAGCGCTTGAATTCGGTGAATCGAAGCGCTTGAATTCCTTTTATCGAAGCGCTTGAACTCACCCTATCGAATGTGATGATGAGGTCGTATGGAAGCGCTTCCATAGGTCTTATCGAAGCGCTTCCATAGATCCTGTCGAAGCGCTTCCATAGATCCTGTCGAAGCGCTTGAACAGACCCTGCCGAAGCGCTTGAACAAAACTGCCGAAGCGCCCCGACAGATTATAAGGATAGTATTCCTTAGATCCTGCAAAATCGGTTCTTCAAGGATGTATAAACTCGAGTTTGCAGGGTGTAAGAAGTCGAGTTTGTAGATTTACGGAAGCGCTTCCGTAGAATCGGTGGACCGCAAGGCATGATGTGACGGCTTGCGGCTGATGCTAAAGCTCGTTGTAGGAGGGTATGTCGGGCAAGAAGGTGTAGCTGCCCGTAGCGTAGTCGATGCGGCAGCAGTAATGGCGCAGGCCGTTGCTCACCGTCAGATAGTCGGCATGCAGCGCATGGTTGTAGCGCGTGATTTGGTTGAATACGTCTTGGGTTATCTCCACATCGGGGGCCTTGTACTCCACCACCATACGCGGGGTGAGGTCGGGACGGTAGAGCAGGGTGTCGCATCGCTTTATCGTGCCGTTCAGCGTGAGCCGCACTTCATTGGCAAGCAATGCCTTGGGATAGCCCTTGTCGTAGAGCAGGAAGTGCACGAAGTGTTGGCGCACCCACTCCTCGGGCGTGAGTGCCACAAAGCGGCGGCGTACCTCGTCGAATATCCGCTCTTTCCCGGCCTGACGGCTTATTCTAACCTCGTATGGAGGCAAGTTTAACGATAACATGTCGCTTTTCTTTCCGCTTTCCGCTTTTTTGTCGTATATTTGTCTAATCAATCGGCAGCCCCTTGGGCTTCGAGAGGCAAATATAGGCATTTATCATGAAAACGAAAGAGGAAATCGTGGCCAATTGGCTACCGCGCTACACCGGACGCGCCTTGAAGGAGTTTGACGAATACATCCTGCTGGTGAACTTCCACAAATACGTGGAGCTCTTCGCCGGGAAGTTCGGCGTGCCTGTCATGGGCAGGGAGGCCAACATGGCATCGGCCAGTGCGGAGGGGATAACCATGATAGACTTCGGCATGGGAAGCCCCAACGCGGCCATTGTAATGGACTTGCTCGGAGCCATACATCCCAAGGCGTGCCTCTTCTTGGGCAAGTGCGGAGGCATCTATGAAAAGAACCGAATAGGCGACTTCATACTACCAATAGCCGCCATTCGCGGGGAAGGCACGTCGAATGACTACTTTCCGCCGGAGGTGCCGGCGCTGCCTTCGTTCATGTTGCAGCGTGCGGTATCGTCGGCCTTGCGCGACCACGGACACGACTATTGGGCGGGCACGGTCTACACCACCAACCGCCGTATATGGGAGCACGACACCGCTTTCAAGCAGTACTTGACCACTACCCGTGCCATGGCCGTGGATATGGAGACTGCCACGCTGTTCAGTTGCGGGTTGGCCAACCGCATTCCCATCGGCGCGTTGCTGTTGGTGTCGGACCAACCCATGATACCCGAAGGGGTGAAGACCGACGAGAGCGACAAGTTGGTGACCCGGCAATATGCGGCCGAGCATGTGGCCATGGGCATCGAGTCGCTCAAGATGATTATAGAGGAGAAGCGCACGGTGCACCACCTGCACTTCGACGGGGAAGCGGACTTCCCCGATTTATAATCCGCGTTAAGAGTAACCTGTAATAAGCGCGACCGATGGCAAAGACCGAGATAACTTGCGACAGCGTGCTGGCCGAATTGAAAGCCCGGCGATACCGTCCCGTCTACTACTTGATGGGCGAGGAGCCTTACTACATCGACGTGATTGCCGACTATATCATCGACAACGTGCTCAGCGATACGGAGAAGGAGTTCAACTTGACGGTGGTCTACGGCATGGACGTGGATATGGCCACGGTAATCAATGCCGCCAAGCGCTATCCGTTGATGTCGGAGCGGCAAGTGGTGGTGGTGAAAGAGGCGCAGGGCATGCGTGGTATGGACGACCTGTCTTACTACTTGAAGAAGCCGCAGCCCTCTACCATCCTCGTGATATGCCACAAGCACGGCGTGCTCGACCGCCGCAAGAAACTATCTGCCGAGATAGAGCGCACGGGCGTGTTGTTTGAATCAAGGAAGCTGAAGGAAACGCAGCTGCCCGCATTCATCAACGGTTATTTAAGCCAGAAGGACGTGACGGCCGACCCGAAAGCTACCCTGATGATTGCCGGCTTCGTGGGGAACGACTTGAGCCGCTTGGCCGGTGAGTTGGACAAGCTCATCATCACGCTTCCCGATGGACGTAAAGAGGTGACGCCTTTGGATGTGGAGCGGAACATCGGCATCAGCAAGGACTACAACAACTTTGAACTGCGTGCTGCCTTGGTGGAGAAGGACGTGTTGAAAGCCAACACCATCGTGAAGTATTTCGCGGACAATCCCAAGACCAACCCCATTCAAATGACGCTCTCGTTGCTCTTCAACTTCTTCTCCAACTTGATGCTGGCCTAC
>JAJPYP010000055.1 GCA_021204885.1 Prevotellaceae bacterium | reverse complement strand
GCCCCGCACTGCCGTGCGGGGCAACCACCACGTTTTACGTTCTCACTTCAAGTAATCCTTCAACGGGCAACCAACCGCCTGCAACCCCTCGGCGATGCTCTGCGCGTTCATCCGCGCACCCGTCTTGGACGTATGCGTATGGTCGTGGTTGTAATACTCGGCCACCTTGAGCAGACCCTCTTCGTTGGCCATCTTCTGTATCTTGTCACCCGATATTTGGTTGATGTCGATGTAGTAAGCCCCTGCCCTTTCGGCGGCTTCGCGCGTCCAATTGCCGAAGGTATCGGTGTTGCGCTCAATCTGGCCGTCGTCGAACTTGTTGCGCGGCGTGTGGCTCATCACGATGGGCGTGGCACCCTTCTCCTTGGCATCCATGATGAACTTGCGCAGGTACCAGCCGAAGGTATAGACCACCTCGTTCTTATTTGTGGTCTCCATGCGGAACACCTTGCTCTCGTCGCCGCTGCCGGGCAGCTCGCCGCGTGCCTTGCCCACGTTGATGTCGCCCAAGTCGTTATGTCCGAACTGTATCAGCACGAAGTCGCCCGGCTGCAAGGCATTGTACACCTTGTCCCAACGCCCCTCGTCCAAGAAGGTGCGTGCGCTGCGTCCTGCCATGGCATCGTTCTCCACGACAATCTTGTCGGGGTCGAACAGTTCGCTGATGACGCTTCCCCAGCCCCACATGCCGTCTTCGTCCTTATCCTCGTTCTTCACGGTGCTGTCGCCTATGGTAAAGAGCATGGGCAGCCCTTCGCGCCGTCCAGCGCCCGTCACTTCGTCTTTCTCCACCGGCTTCAAGTACTTGGCAAGCGCCAAGCCTTTATAGTTTCGTATGCCCTCGATGGCCGATTCACAATTCACCCGTGCGCCGAATATGCTCGTGTGGATACGGTCGATGTAGAACAACGTCTTCACCTTCTCCTTGCCGAACTTCTCGAACTTGGTGGCCGATATGTCGTTCAAGTCGATGAAAGGAATGCCCGCCTTCTTGGCCACCTGACTGGCCCACAAGCCGAATGTCTTGTTCACGCGGGTCACGATGGTACTGTCGGCATCCTCCCAAGCGTTGCGCGGGGTGAGCGACATCAAGATGGGGTGCGCCCCCTTCTTCTTCACGTCGTTGATGAAGCGGCGCATGTACTCGCCGTAGGTGTACACCGTCTCTTCCCTGCCCGTCTCTTTGATGGTGACGTGCAGCGTGTCCTTGCCTATGCCGGGAATGGAAGCACGTGCGCGGCCGCTGTCGTACGGACCGTTGTCGTTGTGTCCCAACTCGATGATTACCCAGTCGCCCTTCTGTATGCCTTCCAATACCTCAGGCCACAATTGGTTGTAGAACGTGCGGCTGCTCGTGCCGCCCAAGGCGTGGTTCTCCACGGTGATTTGGTCCTCGTCGAAGTACTCGTGTGCCAAGTATCCCCAACCCCACTGGCCGTTGTCGCCATTGCCCAATACGCCGGTGCGCATGGTGGAGTTGCCCACCAAGAAGAGTACCGGATTGTCTCCCTTACGGCTGGCACCCGCCACGGGGCGTGCCGTGCGTGCAATCTCCAAGCTGTCGAGCGTCAAGTCGATTACATGGTTCACATCTTCCATCGGTGCCGCCACGTTGTTCTGTGCCGACACGCTTCCTGCCAACCCCATGGCCAGCAGACAAGTTACGTAAATTCCTTTGTTTTTCATCAGGCTATTGTTTTATTGAATAATACACTTTATGCTGTGCTATACCTTATTCTATATATATACGGCGCAAGCCGATGTCTTATTCCCTCTTCTGTTAGACAGGACACGCGCTCCGTAGTTTAATCCTTATGCTCCATAACATATCCCCACCGCTTGCTCATCGCCACAAGTTCTCTTTGAACTCCACCTCCACGATGCGTAGCTCGTGGTTTACCTTGTCGCCGCCCTCGGCCTTGAAGAGGTCTAATTCACCGGCAGCGGGCGCGGCCACCTCGACTATGCTACCGAAAGCATCGCTCTCTTCGCCCGCACCTTGCAAGCGGATGGTTATCTTGTCCGCCAACACCGGCATTACCGGCAGATGCACATAGCCAAGCGACTTCTCCGTCTCCCCGCTCCACACTAACTCGTCGCCCGCATAGACCTCTAAAGGATAGCTGCGCATGCGCCAGCCCGTCAGCTTCAAGCACACTTCATCCACACGGGCGGCACGCGCCAACGTGTAGGTTATCCAAGCCGTGCCGGGTTGTCCGTCGTTCTTCCACTCCGTCAGCTCGTTGTCGTCGAAGCTCTTCACCGCCTCTTCCGAGTTCGCACCGGCCACGGCAGATAATACAGGCACATCTATCTTCGTATCGTAATAAGAGGGCGTAAGCGGCGTTTCGCCTCTATCCAACCTGCCGGGCAACAAGTCACCCGGAATATACGTGCTCAATCCGTCCACCGTTTCAATGGCAGTGGTCGTAAGCGTCAGCTCGTCCCCTTGCAAGCCCTCCGCCGAAGCCGTCACGCGCACCGTGCCGGCTTCATCAAGGGAGCGCAACAACGCGCGGTTCACGCCACACTCCACGGGCAAATCCATCGACAAGATACAGTTGTCCGCACCCTGTGCGATACCGCCCCGCCACTCGGCCGGCCCTTCCACCGCAAAGTGCACCACATCGTTCGCCAAGGGGCAACGCTCGCCGTCGGCATCCACCACCTCCACTTGCAGCAAGGCCATGTCGGCCCCGTCGGCTTTCCAGCCATCGGGATCCTCAATGGCAGTCAAGCGCAACTTGCTTGGCTCGCCCGCCGTCGTCAAGCGCGTGCGGCAAAGCTCGTCGCCTTGCGCGTCATAACCCACCGATTCCAAGGTGCCGGGCTTATAAGCCACGTCGTTGAAAGTAAACAGGAACCGGTAGCCGCGCTCGCCGTAACCAAGCGACGCGCCGTTCAAGAAGAGTTCCACGCTGTCGGTACTTGCCACCACCATCACCGGCTTTACCGTGCCTTGTTCATAGTTCCAATGCCCCACGATGTGTATGTGCGGCCGCTCCACGTCCACCCAGCCGTCCCACATCACTTGGTGCGCATAGAAGGGGTCTTTGGGCAGACGCATGGCATCGGTCACACCGCTGCGGCGGTAGTTCTCCACCCCACGGTGGTGCGTGTTGGTATCCGAGAAGATAATCTTCGCGCCCCCTGCGCTCACGCGGCTGCCTGTGCCGGGACGCTCGCGCCAATAGTCATACCAGCGTATTATATTCTCTTTTGTAAAGGAGTCTTGGTTGTGGTTGTACGCGCTCGCATCCACGTTTTGCTGCACCTCGCCCGTCATGGCCGAGAGGAACGCATCGTTGCCCGCGCCGTTCTTATGAAAGGGATAAGAGTACTCGTCCCAGTATTTGCGCAAGCCCTCGTCGCGGCAATACTCCATCGCCCACAGGGGGTGATGGGCGCTCTTGTTGATGTAGAGCATCTCGCCGCCATACTCCGCCTCGCGTATGTCGAGCATCTCGCGCGAGCCCACGGCACGTCCGCCATGCGGGTCGTACTTGTCGCGTATCGCCTTCATCTCCATTATATGCTCGCGGCTGATGGACTCGTTGCCGCTCTCATAGAACAAGATGCTGGGATTGTTGCGGTTGTAGATGATGGCGTCGCGCATCAGCGCCGTGCGCTGCTCCCATGGGCGGCCCTCCTTGTCGCCCTCCGAGTCGCCGGCAGGCATCGCCTCTATCAAGCCCACGCGGTCGCACGACTCCACGTCCTGCTTCCACGGGGTGACATGCATCCAGCGCACGAGGTTGGCGTTACCCTCCACCATCAGGCCGTTGCTGTAATCACTGAGCCAAGCGGGTACGCTCATGCCCACGCCCGGCCACTCGTTGGTGGTGCGCTGCGCGAAGCCTTTCAGTTGCAGCACGCGGTCGTTGAGCCACACCTTGCCGTCGGCAAAGCGCGTCTTGCGGAAGCCCGTGCGGGTGGCCACTTCGTCCGTCTTCTTTCCCTCCACCCAAAGGGAGGTCTTCACCGTGTAGAGATAGCCGTAACCCCAGCTCCAGAAGTGCAAGCCCTCCACCGGTGCCGATGCCTGCAAAGTCACCGTCGCGCCGGCTTTCACCACTTGCTCCCCGCCCTCGAAGGCCTTTACCAAGGTGCCGTCGCGGTCTATCAACTCCACTCTGTACGCCACCAGCTTGTCGCGTCCGTACTCGTTACGTACCTCAGATTCGGCATGTATCCGCGCCGTGCGCGAGGCCACGCGGATGTCTTCGGCATAGACATACACGCCCGTTGTCTCCAAGTTGCTATAGAGTGGCAACGTCTGGTAAAGACGGTCGGTAACGTGCAACCACACGTTCTTGGGGATGCCCCCGTAATTGGCATTGAAGTTGCGGTCGTTCCATTGGAACCGCGTGCCGGTGGCGCGTTCTTCGTATGTCCACGAGTTGTCCACACGCACGGCCAGCACGTTCTCGCCACTGTAACGTATATAAGGCGTCAAGTCGAAGCCCACCGCCATCACGCCGTTCTCGTGCAAGCCCAAGTAGTGTCCGTTCAGGTAGAAGTCGGCCCCTTGGCGCACCCCCTCGAACTCCACGAACACCTTCTTTCCCTTGGCACTTGCAGGCAGGCGGAAACGCTTGCGGTACCACACCACGGTGTCCGTAAGCTGCTCGATGCTTACGCGGAACGCCTCGTCCTCGTTGAAAGCATGCGGCAACGTCACCCGCTTCCAGCCACTGTCGTCAAAGCCGACAGCCTCGGCACCTGCCACATCGCCCACCGAGAGCGACCACGCCGCATTGAAGTTGTACTTGCCACGTACCGCGTCGGCGGAAGCGACAGCTTCTACAGATGCATTGCCGGTGGAAGCGTCGGCGGCAACGCCCGTTACCGCGCGTGAAGCCGCCATCGTCTGCCCCAAGCAGACAAACGTCCACAATGCTATAATGGGAATGCTGTGCTTCATGGTTGCTTACGGCTGTATAAGATGACTACAAAGTTACGATTATTTTCTTTTTATCGGCAAAGAAAATCACAATCTATACCTCTTCGGATATAAACTACTATAAAAGCATACAAATTATACCTCTTCTGATATAATTCCCGATATTTATACTATCTTTGTACCCGATATGGTATAACACGATATAGGCA
>JAJPYP010000222.1 GCA_021204885.1 Prevotellaceae bacterium | reverse complement strand
CGCAGATATACAACCCCGACGGCATCTCCTTGAAAGATGCCGTCGTGCATTTCGGAGGCGGTTGCACCGCCGAGGTCATATCGGCCGACGGTCTGTTGCTCACCAACCACCATTGCGGATACGCTTCCATCCAGCAACACAGCTCGGTGGAACACGACTACCTCACGGACGGCTTCTGGGCCATGTCACGCGCCGAGGAGTTGCCTTGCAAGGGACTCACCGTCACCTTCATTGAAGAGATACTCGAAGTGACCGACTACGTGAAAGCGCGGTTGGCTATAGACCCCGACCCCAACGGCACCAACTACCTATCGCCCAAGTACCTGAAAACCGTGGCCGACCGTTTCGCCAAGGAACAGGGGATAGCCGACGCGCCGGGACGCTCCTTGGAGCTCAAGACCTTCTACGGGGGCAACGGTTACTGGCTCTTCGTGAAGCGCACCTACAGCGACATCCGCATGGTAGGCGCACCGCCCAGCTCCATCGGCAAGTTCGGTGCCGATACCGACAACTGGACGTGGCCCCGCCACACGGGCGACTTCTCCCTATTCCGCATCTATGCCGACAAGGATGGTGAGCCTGCCCCTTACAGCGAGCAGAACGTGCCCTTGAAAGTGAAGAAGCACCTCACTATCAGCCTTGCCGGCTATAAGGAGGGCGACTTCGCTTTCGTCATGGGCTTCCCCGGCCGCAACTGGCGCTACATGACCGCCGACGAGGTGGAAGAGCGCATGCAGACCGTCAACTTCATGCGTCACCACGTGCGCGACGCACGCCAGCAAGTGCTCATGCAGCACATGTTGGAGGACGATGCCGTGCGCATTCACTACGCCAGCAAGTACGCCTCGAGCGCCAACTACTGGAAGAACGCCATCGGCATGAACGAGGGGTTGGTACGCCTGAAAGTGCTCGACACCAAGCGGGCGCAGCAAGAGAAGCTGCTACGTTGGGGCGACTCCTTAGGCACCACCGCTTACCGCGAAGCCTTCGATACCATCGGCAGTATCGTCAGGCAACGCCGCCCCGCACTCTACCACCAGCAAGCCATCCAAGAGGCCTTGGTCACGGGGCTTGACTTCATGCGCATACCCGGCACCACCGCGCTTGTCACCGCCTTGAAGAGCAAGAAGAAAGCCGCCATCCGCGCCGCCGCCGACAGCTTGCGCCGTGCCGCCGACGCCTACTTCGCGTCCGTTCCCTACCCGCAAGTGGAGCGTGCCGTGGGCAAGCAGATGCTGCGCACCTACATGCAATACATCCCGCAAGAGCAGCGCATCGGCATCTTCAAGGTGATTGACACGCGCTTCAAGGGCGACAGCGATGCTTTCATCGACGCTTGCTTCGACTACTCCATCTTCGGCAGCCGCGACAACTTCGAGAAGTTCATCGCCAAGCCTACCCTCTTCCGCATCAATGCCGACTGGATGGTGCTCTTCAAGTACTCCATCACCGACGGGCTGCTGCAAACCTCCCTTGCCATGATGGAGGCAGGCAAGCACTACGATGCCGCCCACAAGGTGTGGGTAGAGGGCATGATGGCCATGAAGCGAGCCGAAGGGCAGCCGCTCTATCCGGACGCCAACTCCACCCTGCGCCTCACCTACGGCCGCGTGCTTCCCTACTCGCCCAAGGACGGGTTGGAGTACGGCTACTACACCACCCTGAAGGGAGTGATGGAGAAAGAGATCCCCGACAACTACGAGTTCAAGGTACCCCAAAAGCTGAAAGAGCTCTATCAGGCGGGCGACTTCGGACGCTACGCCTTGCCCGACGGGCAGATGCCCGTCTGCTTCATCGTAGACACCGACAACACCGGCGGCAACTCGGGCAGCCCCGTGTTCAATGCCAAGGGAGAGTTGATTGGCGCGGGCTTCGACCGCAACTACGAAGGGTTGACGGGCGACATCGCCTTCCGTCCCTCCTCACAGCGGGCCGTCTGTGTAGACATACGCTACGTGCTCTTCCTCATCGAGAAGTATGCGGGCGCCACGCACTTGATAGATGAATTGACTATAGCCGAATAGGCATCTCCAACCAATCGCCGCCATGCAACTCCATGACGTGCTTGTAACCCGCCGCCCTCAACGCCCGCAAGGCTTGGGGGCGGCCGCTGTTTATCAAGTGGGGATAGTGCGCGTCGCTGTTCACCTGCACCCGTATGCCCAAATCGTGCAAGAAGGGGAAGTAACGCGCGTCGGGAAAGAACACCCCTTGGTCTACGTAGGCTTTCGTGTTCACCTCCACGATGTAACCGCGACGGGCTATCTCCTCGAAGCAACGGCGCACCAACCCGTCATACCAAGGCTCCACTATCAAGCCGGGGCGATAACAGTTGGCGTTATAATGCAGCTTGTCGGCATGGCCCAGCACCTCGAAACCGCCTAACTGCACCATGCGCATCAGCCGGTTATAGTAGAGGCGTACCACCAAGTCCACGTCGCCGTGGTACTCCCTTACCACCATCTGGCGGAACTTCCATACAGGCAAGTCAATGTCCACCACCTCGCTCTGCGCGTTATAGAGCAAGTGCACCGAGCCGATGCGGAAGTCGAGCGGCAACGCTTTGAACATGGCCGACGCGGGGTTGCTGCTCTCGTTCAAGTAGTCAATCTCCAAGCCGGTGTATAGCTCGATGCGCCCGGCATACTTCCGCTTCAAGCGCTCTATCTCGGCCAAGTAGTCGTGCATGCGGTCCCACTCCATGGTCCATGCCGTGGGGAAGGGCAACGGGGCGTGCGAGGAGAAGCCGTAAGCCGTGAAACCGGCATTTAAGGCAAAGCGCACGAAAGGCTCCATGTCGGCGCGTCCGTCGCAATAAAGGCAATGGCTGTGGTAGTTGGTCAAGTTTCCATTCATAAGCCAAGCGGTTCAAAAGGTTCAGCCTCTTCGGTCTCGAAACGCAACGTCTCCACCTTCTCCAACCGTGCCTTCAATCGCGGCAGGGCCGAGCGGCGGATGCGGAGCGCCATACGGCAATCCATGTCGTAGGATTGCGACAACACCTCAGGTTCCTCCTCTTTGACCACGCGCATCACGTCGTTCAAGAAGGGATACTCGAAGAGCACGGCCAGCGTGTCGTCCACCGTCTTCTCTATAATCGTGGCGGCATGGATGGCCTGGGCCGCAGCGGCTTTATAAGCCACGATAAGCCCGCTCGTGCCCAATTTGATGCCGCCGAAGTAACGCACCACAACCACCAAGATGTCGGTCAGTTCATTGGAGTTGATCTGTCCCAATATCGGCCTGCCCGCCGTGCCCGAGGGCTCCCCGTTGTCGTTGGCACGGAACAGCTTCCTGTCGGCACCCAGCATATAAGCATAACACAAGTGGCGGGCATCGTAATACTCCTTGCGGTACACATCAAGCCGCGCCTTCACCTCCTCGACCGTGCGCACGGGCAGGGCGATGGCGATGAACTTGCTCCGCTTTTCGGTGTAGATGCCTTGCGCGGGAGCCGCGATGGTCTTATAGGTGTCTGCGCTCATGCCACAAAGATAGTGACTTTTGGCTGCTATAAAAAAGAATTGCACTATCTTTGCCGTATTAACGACACGAAAATGGAACGCAAGGTAGCACAATTCATCGCATCCGAGGGGCTTATCGAGCCGGAAGACAAGGTACTCGTGGCCCTGAGCGGCGGGGCCGATTCGGTGGCTTTGCTGCGTGTGTTGTTGGCCTTGGGCTATCGGTGCGAGGCGGCGCATTGCAACTTCACGCTACGCGGAATGGAGTCAGACAGGGACGAGGCCTTCGTGCGCGAGCTTTGCCACACGCTGCACGTGCCCTTGCACGTGGCCCGCTTCGATACCTGTAAAGAGGCCGAGACGCGCCACGTCTCCATCGAGATGGCCGCCCGCTATCTGCGCTATGGCTGGTTCGAGCGGTTACGCCAAGAGATAAACGCCGCCGTCGTTGCCGTGGCCCACCACCGCGACGACAGCGTGGAGACGCTGCTCTTGAACCTGATACGCGGCACGGGCATCGGCGGGCTGTGCGGCATTCGTGCGCGTAACGGCGCGGTAGTGCGTCCGCTGCTTTGCACCGACAGGAAGGAGATATTGGCCTATCTTGACAGCCTTGACCAACCCTACGTTACCGACAGCACCAACCTGCAAGCCACTTACACGCGCAACAAGATACGCCTCCGGCTCTTGCCTTTGATGGAAGAGATAAACCCCTCCGTGCGCGACGCGCTGATAAAGACGGCCGCCCGCCTCGCCGATGTCGCCCTTGTCTATCATCACGGCATGGCCGAGGCCCGCGGGCGCGTGCAGTGTGCCGAGGGCATCGACCTTACCGCCTTGCAACAAGCGCCCGCACCCGCCGCCTTGCTCTTCGAGCTGCTCCATCCGCTCGGTTTCAACGCGGCACAGATAGAGAATATACACCGTTCCCTTACAGGGCAGCCGGGCAAGGTGTTCCTAAGCGACAGTTGGCAAGTGGTAAAAGACCGCGACCGCCTATTAGTTACGCCACGCCCGCGGCAAACAAGCCACAAGACCGTCATTACGGAGAACGGGGAAACACTCGATGGGGATAATAGGAGTGTAATTACTGCAAACGGAATGACTGTGGCTGCCGACACAGACCGCCCCCTACTGCATGTTCAGACCTTTGCCTACACGCCCGGTTTCACCATTCCCCGCACCAAAGAGACCGCCTGCTTCGATGCCGACAAGCTGCAAGAGCCACTCATCCTGCGCCCCTGGCGGCACGGCGACAGCTTCATTCCCTTCGGCATGCGCGGCCGCAAGTTGGTGAGCGATTACCTCACCGACCGCAAGTTCTCCTTGCTTCAAAAAGAGAGGCAATGGGTACTCTGCTCGGGCGATGCCATCTGCTGGTTGGTAGGCGAGCGTAGCGATGACCGCTTCAAGGTGACCGACCACACGAAGCGCGTAACGGTCGCGACGCTCTTGCCGCCCGATGCGGTACGTTAACCACCCTATTCCATCTTCCCAATCCCCGTTTCTAAGGAAGCCTTTCCATGTACTGAATCGAAGCGCTTGAATTCACTGAATCGAAGCGCTTGAACAGGTACTGCCGAAGCGCTTGAACAGATATTGCCGAAGCGCTTGAACAGACCTGCCGAAGCGCTTCGACAGAATATAAGGATAGTATTCCTTAGACTACAAAAAAA
>JAJPYP010000081.1 GCA_021204885.1 Prevotellaceae bacterium | reverse complement strand
AAATTTGACGAGCTTAATCGCTGTAAATTAGGCGTCTACATTTTCACCGTTGCTGGATTTGCTAAACAAATGTTTTGCAAGTTTAGCAAAACCTTATCGTTCTATGGATATACAAATACTCGGTTTTTTACAATAAGTAGGCCATATTTCTGTAGAAACGGGAAGCTTTTCCGAAGCATGACGAAGAAGGTTTTTTAAGGTTGATGGGGAACTCTTGAAACAACATCAGAAAAGAGAATGGCATGTTTTTGCCAAGGGAAGCATGATATAAATTTTGGATTGTCTATCTTTGTAAGCAAATAAACTAAGGAGGAATAAAGGGATAGTCGCTTGAATTGAGATATAGTAAAATATGATGACAAAAGCAATGCATCTTGAGATGAGACGACAGTAAATTGAACAAGCATAAAAACAGAATGGAATAAAATGAAAGGATGGGAAGGATGGATTTAAGAAGAATGAAAGGATGGTTGTTTGCCGCCACGGTATTGTGCTGTGCTTGCTCGCCAAAAGGGGAGGCAACGGCACAGAATGACAAGCAAGGGCAACAAGAGGTGACGACGGAGACAGAGGCTATGGAACTGCCCCTGCCAGAGTTGCCCGAGGGAATGACGGACACACACGAAAGGGCGGCATACATCATGGAGCACTTTTGGGACGGGATGGATTTTGCCGACACGTTGCGCAGCCATAATCCCGTATTCATGGAGTCGAACTTCGTGAACTTTCTCTCGCTCTTTCCGCATGCATTGGATGAGGCACTTCCCCACCCCATAGACAACTTGTTGGCGCGGGCGGCTACGGACATGACGGCGTTCCACTTGATTACGGGATTGGCGGAGAAGTATCTGGCGGAGCCGAACTCACCCATGCGAGATGAGGAGTACTATATTCTGTTCCTCGAGGGAACGCTTAAAGTGCCCGACCTGCCCGATGCGGAACGGATTCGTCCGACCATGCAATTGAATACGGCCAAGAAAAACCGATGGGGAACCAAGGCGACGGACTTTGCTTACGTGACACGCGAAGGTGCGCACAAAACACTTTACGGCACGCCAGCCAAAGAGATGCTGCTTATTTTCTACGACCCCGAATGCAGTCACTGCAACGAGATCTTGCGCTCACTCAGGGCGAGCCTGTTGTTGCAGCAACTCATAGACGAGGGGGAACTCACGGTACTAGCCGTCTACACGGAGGGCAAGCGGGATGTATGGGAAGAGAGCAACGCCAGTCTGCCCGCCGATTGGATTGTCGGCATGGATGAGTCGGATATCGTGCAGAAAGAGATATACGACTTACCTGCCATGCCCATCCTTTACCTATTGGACAATGGGAAAAAGGTGCTGCTGAAAGACCCCGACCAGAACACGTTGGAGGCGTATATGGCACAATAAAAAAAATTGAGGGTGTGTCAAAAGACACATCCCCAATCTCATGTCTATACACGGCTAACCTGAGAGCGATCCGATATAAATCTGGCGGACTTTAAAGACACACGCTACTTTATATTATCACGCACCCGCTCCAAATAAGCCTTCAGACCAGGCGCGTCTTTCTTTTGGATAATATCCAGCAGCTTTTTAAGCTCCAAGCGGATGTTTTCCACTTGCGCGGGGGTGCGGGGATTGAACAGAATCTCCTGTAACAGGTACTCGTCTTCGCTAAGCAGACCCTTGGCTATGGCCATGTGCTTCTTGAAGGTGGTGCCCGGTGCCTCCTGATGCTTCATCACGGCCGAGAAGACAAGGGTGGAGACAAACGGGATGGAGAGCGAGTAGGCCACGGTCTCGTCGTGTTCCTCGAAGGTGTACTCGAAGATGTTGAGCTTGAGCGATTGATAAAGGTCCTTGAAGAAGATCTTTCCCAAATGGTCGCCTTCGCTGATGATGATGGCGCTTTCACTGCTCAAATTGCTCAAGCTGGCAAAGGTAGGGCCGAACATGGGGTGCGTGGAGACGTAGTAACGGAAACCGCACGTTTCGTAGAAGCGCTTCAAGCCGGTCTTTACCGAGGCGATGTCGCTGATGATGCAATCCTTGGGCAATACCGGCAGCACTTGCTTGAAAGCCTCGATGGTATATTTCACCGTAACGGCATTGATGACGAGCTCGGGGGCGAACTCCTTGATTTCGTCCAATGTGGTGAAACGATAAGTGTTGTAAACGAAACGCAACTGCTGCGGGTTGGTGTCGTAGACGGCCGTTTCGTGCTGAAAGCTCAAGACGTCTGTAAAGAAGGAGCCCATCTTGCCGGCTCCAAGTATCAATATACGCATGTTACTTGTTGATTATTTCCATCTGTTGCCTTACGCTCTCTTCGTGTATGGCTTCAAACACTTTCTTCAAAAAATCGGGATGCATGCCGCATAAGATGCCTTGCGAGCCGCGCTTGGCAAGAATCTCGTTGTAGCGGTCGGTTTGCAGGATGGTCATGTCGTGTTCCTTCTTGTAGGTGCCTATCTCGCGGGAGATGCGCATCCGTTTGGCCAGTTCCTGAATGATGTTGTCGTCGCATTCGTCTATCTGCTTGCGCAGCACGCCGAGGTTCTCGGTGCTTTGCTTCTCCTTGCGGATAACCAGCAGGCTGAGGATGTAGTCGAGTACATCGGGGGTGACTTGCTGGGAAGCGTCGCTCCATGCACAATCGGGATTGCAGTGACTCTCGATAATGAGCCCGTTGAAACCCAAGTCCATGGCCTGTTGGCAAAGCGGAGCGATGAGTTCACGCTTGCCGCCTATGTGGCTGGGGTCGCAGATGATGGGCAAGTTGGGAATGCGGCGGCGCAACTCGATGGGAATGTGCCATTGGGGCAGGTTGCGGTATATCTTCTTGTCGTAGCTGCTGAAACCGCGGTGAATGGCCGCGATGCGCTTGATGCCGGCATTGTTGATACGTTCCAACGCACCGATCCAGAGTTCCAAGTCGGGGTTTACAGGGTTCTTTATCAAAACGGGAACATCCACGCCTTTCAAGGCATCGGCTATATCTTGCATGGCAAAAGGATTGGCCGATGTACGCGCACCTATCCACAAGATGTCGATGCCCGCCTTCAAGGCCTCTTCCACATGTTTGGAGGTAGCCACTTCGGTGGTTACATACATGCCTGTCTCTTGCCGCACACGGTTCAACCATGGCAGTCCCGCTACGCCGACACCTTCGAAGCCGCCCGGTTTGGTACGGGGCTTCCATATACCGGCCCGGAATATCTTGATACCTTTGTCGGCCAATTGGCGGGCTGTATTCATCACTTGTTCTTCCGTCTCGGCACTGCACGGTCCGGCAATGACGATGGGGCGTTTCTCTTCCACGCCCTTGAGGCGGATGGGTTCCAATTGAAGTTCCATATCTATTCCTTATTTATTTGTTTATGATGCTGATTGGGGAGACGCACACTACTGCATTCCTTTGATTCTTCTCAAGGCCTCGGCTAATTTGTCGTCCTTGCAACAAAGGGAGATGCGAATGTAACGACTTCCGTTGCTGCCGAAGATGAAACCGGGGGTAATGAATACACGGGCCTTGTAGAGCACCTTGTCGGCCAGCTGCTCCACGTCGGGGCAACTGTCGGGGATGCGCCCCCAAAGAAACATGCCCACTTGGCGCTCGTCGAAAGTACAGCCCAATGCATGCATGATCTCTCCGGCCAGCTGCCGGCGGCCTCGGTAGTTGCGGTTGTTGCCTTCGTACCATGCGGCATCGGCATCGAGTGCGGTGGCGGCAGCCAGCTGCATGGCACGGAAGATGCCGCTCTCTATATTGCTCATCACTTTGAGTATCCACTGGATAAACCGCGCGTTCGTGGCCACCATGCCGATGCGCCAGCCGGGCATGTTGTGTGCCTTGCTCATGGAGTTGAGTTCAATGCAACACTCCTTGGCACCGGGCACGGCGAGAATGCTCAGAGGCTTGTCGTTCAAGATGAAACTGTAAGGGTTGTCATTGACTACGACGATGCCTTTCCGCCGGGCGAAGTCCACCAACCGCTCATAGAGTTCAGGGGTAGCGTTGGCACCCGTGGGCATGTTGGGATAGTTGGTCCACATAAGCTTCACGTGCGAGAGGTCCATCCGCTCCAGCTCCTCGAAGTCGGGCATCCAACCGTTGTTCTCTCTCAGGTTGTAGTAGACCACATCGGCACCAAGCAGCTTGCTCAGTGAAGTGTAGGTGGGGTAACCGGGATTGGGCACCAACACCTGCTCGCCGGGATTGACGAAAGCCAGCGTCACGTGCAGGATGCCCTCTTTGGAACCGATAAGCGGGAGTATCTCACTGTCGGGGTCAAGATCGGCATGGTACCACCTCTTGTACCAGCGCGAGAAGCCCTGCAACAATTCGGGAATGCCCGTGTGCAACTGGTAGCCGTGTCCATTGGGGTCGCGGGCGGCTTCACACAAGGTGTCGATGGCCGCCTTGGAGGGTGGCATGTCGGGACTTCCCACGCCCAAGCTGATGACATCCTTGCCTTCGGCGTTCATCTGCGCCACCTCTTTCAACTTACGCGAAAAGTAGTATTCGCTGACAGTCTCCAACCGCCGGGCCGGAGTTATTTCAAATGTTCGATTTTCCTTCTTCATATTCGCCTAATATTCTTAATTCTTTAGTTAAAGGGGTGATGGCCGCTACGGCCTGTTTGTAACGCAACACGTCGTCAAAGACGACATCCACATAGAAGCGGTACTCCCATTCGCGCCCTATGATGGGCAGGGATTGTATCTTGGTCATGTTGATGCGGTAGAACGAGAGGATGGAGAGCACATGCGACAAGCTGCCTTCGGTATGGGGCAAGGTGAAGACGAGGTTTGCCTTGTTAGGCTTAGTGTTACGCTGGCGGTTGAGTTCATCGGCTTGCCAAGGGTCGGCCACCACCAAGAAACGGGTAAAGTTGTGCTTGTTGGTCTCGATGCCCTCTTCCAGCACTTTCATGCCATGCATCAAGGCGGCTGCCTTGGCACAAATGGCGGCATGCCCCGTAAGGTGTTTCCGCTTGATGATTTCGGCGGAGAGGGCGGTGTCTTCGCTCTCCACCACTTTGATCTTCGGATGTCGGGAGAGAAACTCACGGCACTGCATCAAGGCGATGGGGTGTGAATTGACCTCGGTGATGTCGTCCCAGTCCTCTTCGGGCAAGCAGACGAAACTGTGCGAGA
>JAJPYP010000016.1 GCA_021204885.1 Prevotellaceae bacterium | reverse complement strand
CCTTCCTACAGATGAATTACTTAACCACATAAATGATTGAATTTAAGTTATATAAAAATGTAAATGTATTCTTCGCAAGGCTTGTAAGGCCATTATTTTGCAAAAATAGGGGAAATAATTGATATGGCAAGGGATTAAAGAAATTATTCCGTAATCGCATACCTTAAAAATCCTTTCTACAGCCATTCCCACGAGAAGCTGTAGGCATATCGAAGCGCCTGCATTATCCTGCCGAAGCGTTTCAATGCGCTCTGCCGAAGCGTGTCGGTTCACCCGTTTGAAGCGCTTCGACGGATGTAGGCCGATATTTCCTTGGTTTCGCTTGCACGTCTCGGGGAATTTAGCTTATATTGCAGGTCAAAAAACAACTGTTGTGCAACTGCTTATGAAATACGCGCTTTTGTTCTCCGCCTTGCTCCCCTTGACGGGCTGCTCAGGCGGGAAAGGAACCACCGGGTCATCGACCGGAACGACACCGACCGCCACCACGTCCGCATCGGGAATGAATGAATCCGACACGTCGGCCGAAAATGAAAAGCAGGATGAGACGATACCTGCCGCCACTCCCGTCAAGAGCCGCACGGCCTGTTACCTCGACTCCTTGGGACTGGTCAACATCGTCGAGGCGGACAGCTCCATCCGCGTAAACCTGATGTATGCGAGGGCCGACAACCTTACCGGACACGTCCTCTATGAAGATTTACGCGAAGGCTACCTGCACCCTGATGCCATGAAGTGTTTAATTCGGGCGCAACAACTGCTCAAAGCCGAACGGCCGGGATACTCGCTCCTTGTGCACGACGCCGCCCGGCCCATGTCCGTACAACAGCAGATGTGGGATGCAGTGAAAGGCACCCCCAAATACCGTTATGTAGCCAACCCGGCCAACGGGGGCGGCATGCACAACTATGGGTTAGCGGTAGACATCAGCATCTTGGACGATAAAGGCACTCCCCTGCCCATGGGAACGCCGGTGGACTACTTGGGCGTGGAGGCCCACATCACCGACGAGGCCGGATTGATTTCGGCGGGCAAGCTGACAGAACAGGAACGGGAGAACCGCGAGCTGCTGCGCAAGGTGATGCGCGAGGCCGGCTTCCGCGCGTTGCCACACGAATGGTGGCATTTCAACTTGGTGGACAGGGAAACGGCCATGCGCGATTACCAAGTCATTCCATAGGTAAAAGCAACGCCATGCTCCCGTTCAACGAAGAGACGCTGCAATTCATCCGACAGCATTGCCGCGAAGATGTGAACGCCCTTGCCTTGCAAGCCGCCCGCTATCCAAACGTCGACGTGCAGGCCGCCATTACCCAAATCGCAGGCTGGCAGACAGCGGTCAAGAAGTTGCCCGCTTGGGCTGCGACAGCGGGTATCCGTTATCCCGCGCACCTTGCCATGGAGCAATGCTCATCGGAACAGACTGCCCGTTACAAGGCCAGTGTGGTGCGCGAATGGCGGGAACGACATAAGAACAACGTCTTTTCCCATGGGATAGACAACCAAAAACATGAAGCTACTTTGACCGATTTGACCGGCGGTTTGGGCGTGGATTGCGCCTTTCTCTCCACCGAGTTCAAGCGCGTCACTTACGTGGAACGTCAAGAAAAGTTGTGCCGCATGGCCGCCCACAATTTCAAGCTGCTGGGCTTGTCGCACATCACCGTCTGCCATGAGGAGGCGGTTCATCATTTACAGACGATGACACCCGATGACTGGCTCTTCATCGACCCGGCACGACGCGATGAAGCAGGCGGGAAGGTAGTGGCCATTGCCGCTTGCCAGCCGGATGTGACCGCCTTGCAAACGCTGCTGCTCCAAAAGGGACGGCACGTGTTGGTCAAGTTGTCACCCATGCTGGACTTGTCACTGGCCTTGCACGACCTGTCTTGCGTAGAGGAGGTACATGTCGTCTCGGTGGAAAACGAATGCAAGGAGTTGCTGTTTCTTTTGGGAAGAGGATCGATACCTGAAAAAGTACCCATACACTGCATCAACCTGAGCGACACGAAATCTGCCGGTCCGTTTACCTTTACCCGTGAGCAGGAACACACGTGCGATTGCCCATACACAACTTCCTTGCATTCTTATCTTTATGAGCCCAATGCCTCCATCCTGAAAGCAGGCGCTTTCCGCAGCTTGGCCGCCCGCTATGGTTTGGAGAAACTGCATCCCAACAGCCATCTCTACACATCAGACACCTTGTTGACCCGGTTCCCCGGCCGCAGCTTCCACATTGAAGCGAGCGGGGGATTTGGCAAAAAAGAATTGAAAAGCCTGCTCCACGACTTGCGACAAGCCAACCTCACGACACGCAACTTCCCCCTTTCCACAGCTGCCCTGCGCAGACAATTGAAACTGCCCGAAGGGGGCAATACCTATCTCTTCGCCACCACTTTGGCCGACGGGAAACGGTGCCTTGTCAAGACTATCCCCTGTACCGTGGATATACTATAGGGAAACGCGGCACGTTGACGGAATAAAAGGGAGCGTCGCCGATAAAAAGGGCGTTTTAGCTGAGAACCGGCGCTTTTTAGCCGTCAAATCTTTGCTAAATAGGAAGAATCATCTATCTTTGTATTTTACAACAATCCGCAAGGGCGACATCCCTTTGGAAAACGATATTGAAAACAGCATACGACCATGGCCATCACGATCAAGAAAGTCACCAATAGACGGGAATTGATGCAGTTCATCCGTTTCAACTACCTGCTTTATAAGGACAATCCCTACTCTGTGCCCGATCTTACCGATGACATGCTCAACACCTTCAGCAAAAAACGGAACGCGGCCTTCGAGTTCTGCGAAGCGGACTATTTCCTGGCTTACAAGGAGGGCAAGATAGTGGGGCGCGTGGCGGCCATCATCAACCACAAGGCCAACAGCACATGGAACAAAAAGGTGGTGCGCTTCGGCTGGATAGATTTTATCGATGACCCGGCAGTATCCAAGGCGCTCATAGAAACGGTGGAACAATGGGGACGGGAACGTGGCATGACGCTTATACAAGGCCCGTTGGGATTCACCGACTTCGATGCAGAGGGCACGCTCGTGGAGGGATTTGACCAACTGAGCACCATGTCCACCACCTACAACTACCCCTACTATCCGCAACACTTCGAGCGGTTGGGCTTCAAGAAAGACGCCGACTGGGTGGAGTACAAGGTTTACGTACCCGATGCCACCCCGGAGAAATACAAGCGCGTAGCCGACTTGATTCGCCGCAAGTACAACCTCAAGATAAAGAAATACACCTCGGCGGGGAAAATACAAAAGGAGTACGGACAGAAGATATTCGACCTGATGAACGAGGCTTACAAGCCGCTTTACGGCTACTCCGCCTTGTCGCAAGGACAAATCGACCAATACATCAAGATGTACCTGCCCGTGCTTGACCTGCGCATGGTGACACTCGTCACCGACGTGGACGACAATCTGCTGGCCGTGGGCATTTCCATGCCCTCACTCTCGGAAGCGTTGCAGAAAGCGCACGGACGGCTTTTCCCCTTCGGTTGGTATTACCTGTTGAAGACCATTTATTTAAAACGTTATCCCAAGATGCTCGACCTATTGCTCGTGGCCGTAAAGCCCGAGTACCAGAACAAGGGTGTGAACGCGCTGCTCTTCGCCGACTTGGTGCCGGTCTACATGAAGTTGGGCTTCGAGTATGCCGAAAGCAACCCCGAGTTGGAACAGAACGGGAAAGTACAGGCGCAGTGGGATTACTTCAAAACCGAACGGCATAAACGCCGCAGGGCCTATATCAAAGATATAGGGGACATTGCTTGACCCATCCCCTTAGTCGACCTTCGGCCTCCGATCGAGTCCCTGCATAACGCCTTTCAACAGCGCACAGCTTACTCTACCAAGGCGAAATCCAGCTGTTTTTTCTCCAAATTGGCACGGGCCACCTGCACGGTAATGGCATCGCCTAAACTGTAGATGCGGTGCTTGCGCCGTCCGCACAAGCAGTAGTTCTTCTCGTCGAACTCGTAGTAATCGTCGTCCAAATCGCGGATGGGCACCATCCCCTCGCACTTGTTCTCGTTCAGCTCCACATAGAGCCCCCACTCGGTCACACCCGAAATGACACCGTCATATACCTGCCCCAAGCGCTCGGTCATGAACTCTACTTGCTTGTACTTCACGCTGGCACGCTCGGCGTTGGCGGCCAGCTGCTCCATCTCGCTGGAGTGCTCGCAAAGTGCCTCGTACTTGCGCTCGGACACGCTGCGACCGCCCTCTTCCAAGTAGTGGGTGAGCAGGCGGTGCACCATCGTGTCGGGGTAACGGCGGATGGGAGAGGTGAAGTGGGTGTAGTAGTCGAAAGCCAACCCGTAGTGGCCGATATTGTGCACGGAGTAACGTGCCTTCTGCATGGCACGGATGGAGACAGTCTCTATCAAGTTCTCCTCGCGTTTCCCGTGGATGTCGTCAAGCAGGTGGTTGATGGACTTGGAGACGTCGCTCTTCGTGCCTGTTGTACGTAGCCTATAACCGAAACGGCCGATGAACTGGGCAAGGTTGTCCAACTTCTCTGGATCGGGCAGGTCGTGGATACGGTAGGGAAACACTTTGGCCTTCTTCCCTTTGGGTACACGTCCTATCTTCTCGGCCACCGTGCGGTTAGCCAGCAGCATAAACTCTTCCACCAGTTTGTTGGCGTCTTTGGACTCCTTGAAATAGACACCGAGCGGCTTGCCCTTCTCGTCTATGTCGAACTTCACCTCATAGCGGTCGAAGTTGATGGCACCTGCCTTGAAGCGGGCTTCACGCAATATCTTGGCCAACTTGTCCAATTGCAATATCTCCGTGTCGTATTCCCCCTTGCCGGCCTCGATAACCGCCTGTACCTCCTCGTACGTGAAACGGCGGTTGGAGCGAATGACCGTGTGCACGATGCGCGACCGCTTCACCTCGGCCTTCTCGTTCATCTCGAAGATGACAGAATAAGTGAGTTTGTCCTCATCGGGACGTAACGAGCAGATGTAGTTGCAAAGACGTTCGGGCAGCATCGGGATGGTGCGGTCCACCAAGTAGACGGAAGTGGCACGTTTCTCGGCCTCTTTGTCGATGACGCTTCCCTCGGTGACGTAGTGCGACACGTCGGCAATGTGCACGCCCACCTCCCACAAGCCCTCTTTCAAGGGACGGATGGAGAG
>JAJPYP010000158.1 GCA_021204885.1 Prevotellaceae bacterium | reverse complement strand
GTTGTCGAACCGCTTCTCTATTTCCTTGGTCGATGCCTTGTCTGTCGTTTCCATGTCGTTTATTCTTATTTATCGGCTGCAAAGATAGGATTTTATCGTATATGCGGCATGCTTTCTTCTGGAACGCATGCCCCGCCTTGCGGCCAATCTATATTTATTTAACACTCAACAGTTGGTAAATTAGCGTTTTATCGCTATATTTACAAAAAAAATTAGGGTATAATAGAAACAGGTTATGCGAAAGATGTTGTTCCTCACGGGTTGTCTTCTTTTGCTTTGCCACGTCCTCTTCGCGCAAGTGACCATTGAGACGTGTTACCGCATGGTGCAGGAGAATTACCCCTTGATAAGGCAGTATGATTTGATTGCCAAGGCGAAAGCCTACAACTTGGAGAACGCCGCCAAGGGCTATTTGCCGCAGCTCAACTTCACCGCGAAGGCCACTTACCAGTCGGACGTGACGAAGATTCCCATCGACTTGGCACAGTTGGGTTTCGAGGGCGTGAAGATACCCCATTTGAGCAAGGACCAGTATGGCTTGACGCTCGATGTGAGCCAGACGCTTTGGGACGGCGGCGAGATACGTTCCCAAAGGAAAAGCATTGAAACCGCGTCCGAAGTGGAGCAGCGTTCGGTGGAGGTGAACGTCTATGCCGTGAACGCGCAGGTGAACCAGCTCTTCTTCGGTATCTTGCTGGCCGAGGCGCAGATAGAACGCAACCGCCTGTTGAAGCAAGACTTGCAGCACACTTACGAGCAGGTGTCGGTTTCGGTGGAGAATGGCGTGGCCAACCAGTCGGACTTGGACGCGGTGCGGGTGGACTATTTGAAAGCGGAACAGAACGAGGTGGAGTTCACTTCTACCCGCAGGGCCTACATCGGCATGCTGGCGCAATTGACGGGCATGGAGATGGACGAGAACACCCGCTTTGTAAAGCCCGATGCCTTGGAACGCCCGGCTCCCGACGGCATATACCGCCCGGAGTTGTGGCTCTATGACGCGCAGATACGCGACTACGAGACGGAGGGGAGGCGCATTACCGCAGGGCTGCTGCCCAAGTTGGGACTGTTCGTCACAGGCGGCTACGGCAAGCCGGGATTAGACCTCTTCGAAAACGACTTCGCGCCTTATTACACGGCGGGCGTGCGGCTCAGCTGGAACATCGGCAACTTCTACACGTTGAAGAACCGCCGGGGCACCGTGCGCAACAACATCCGGCAAGTGGAGACCGAGCGCGACGTGTTCCTTTTCAACACGCGCTTGGACATCATAGAGAAAGACGAGACCATCGGCAAGTATGCCGCGCAGCTGGAATATGACGACGAGATCGTGCGCTTGAAGGGCTCCGTGCGGCGGGCGTCGGAGGCGAAGATGCGGGACGGTACCCTATCGGGCACCGACTTGATGCGCGACGTGGATGCCGAGCAAGTGGCCATTCAAGACCGCATCTTGCACGAGATGCGGATGCTCCTTGCCATCTATGACTTGAAGTTCGCCACCAACAATTGAATCGACAATAAATATAGAGAAGACATGAGATACGGGTTGTTTATGATAGGCGTGGGTGCCCTCTTGGGGGCATGCACGGGTTCGGGCAAGGATTACGACGCTTCGGGTGTGTTCGAGGCGACGGAGGTCATCGTTTCCGCCCAAGGCACGGGCGAGTTGTTGCAGTTTGACGTCGAGGAGGGTCAGGTATTGCAGGCGGGCGTGCAGGTGGGTCTTGTAGACACGATGCAGCTGTATTGGCAGAAGCGGCAGCTCATGGGCAGCTTGCAGGCGGCCGAGAGCCGCCATTACGACGTCTCCCGCCAGATAGCCTCCTTGAAGCAGCAGCTGGCCACCCAAGAGCGCGAGCGGGCGCGTTATGAGCGGTTGGTGAATGCGGATGCCGCCAACAAGAAGCAATTGGACGACATCGACGCGCAGATAGCCCTCTTGGAGAAGCAGCTGGCGGCCGAGGAGGAGACATTGGTCAACGGCAACTTGGGCGTGGCGGGCGACGCGCGGGGTTTGGAGGCGCATATCGCCCTGATAGACGATGAGATAGCCAAGTGCGTCATCACTTCGCCCATCGACGGCACGGTGCTCTCCAAGTATGCCGAGCGGGGCGAGTTGGCCGCCACGGGGCGTGCGCTCTTCAAGGTGGCCGACATGGAACATATCTACTTGCGTGCCTACATCACCGCCGGGCAGCTCACCACGTTGCAAATAGGACAGACGGTGCGGGTGTTCGCCGACGAGGGCACCTCGGGCCGTAGGGAGTATACCGGCACCGTCTCTTGGATAGCCGACAAGGCGGAGTTCACCCCCAAGACCATCCAGACGCGCGACGAGCGGGCCAACTTGGTCTATGCCGTGAAGGTGGCGGTGCTGAACGACGGCTACATCAAGCGGGGCATGTACGGCGAGATGAAGATAACCGAGCCATGAAAGCCGTATCGGTACAGGACATGCGCAAATCCTACCGCAAGGTGCAAGCCTTGCAGGGGGTGAGCTTCGAGGTGGAGCAAGGAGAGCTTTACGGCATCATCGGTGCCGACGGTGCGGGCAAGAGCACGCTCTTCCGCATATTGGCTTCGCTGATGCTGCCCGACGGGGGAAGTGCCCGTGTGGAGGGGTTGGACGTGGTGGAAGATTACCGTGCCTTGCGCGACATCGTGGGATACATGCCCGGCCGCTTCTCTCTTTACCAAGACTTGACCGTGGAGGAGAACTTGGACTTCTTCGCCACGCTCTTCGGCACCACCGTCGGCGCCAACTACAGCTTGATTGAAGAGATATACAGCCGGTTGCTCCCTTTCAAGAAGCGCCGTGCCGGCAAGCTTTCGGGTGGCATGAAGCAGAAGCTGGCGCTGTGTTGCGCCCTGATACACCGCCCCAAGGTGCTGTTGCTCGACGAGCCCACCACGGGCGTGGACCCGGTGTCGCGCTCGGAGTTCTGGGAGATGTTGAAGCGGCTCCAAAGGCAGGGCATCACCATCTTGGTATCCACCGCCTATATGGACGAGGCGAAACTGTGCGACCGCATCGCCTTGATACAGACGGGCTGCTTCCTGCAAGTGGACACGCCGGAGAATATCGTCGCCTCTTATCCCGACACGCTGTGGGCGGTGCGTGCCGACCGCATGCGAAGCCTGCTGCTTGACTTGCGTGCCTATCCCGGGGTAAAGTCGGCCTACGCTTTCGGGGGCAGTTGCCATGTCACCTTGAAGGAGGAGGGCGTTGTCAAGGGGCTGGAAGCCTACTTGTGCGGCGAGGGCTATGCCGATATAGAAGTCACCTCCATCGCCCCGTCGGTGGAGGATTGTTTCATGTGGTTGCTTGACAAGGGGGAGAGGGCATGAAAGGCACGGGCACGGTCATAGCGGTAGAGGCGCTTACCAAGAAGTTCGGCGACTTCACGGCGGTGGACCACATCTCCTTCCAAGTGGAGCGGGGCGAGATATTCGGCTTCTTGGGGGCAAACGGTGCGGGCAAGACCACGGCCATGCGCATGCTTTGCGGGTTGAGCCATCCCACATCGGGACACGCCACGGTGGCGGGCTATGACGTGCGCCGGCAGGCCGAACAGGTGAAGCGGCACATAGGCTACATGAGCCAGAAGTTCTCGCTTTACAGCGACTTGAAGGTGTGGGAGAACTTACGCCTCTTCGGCGGTATCTACGGCATGAAGCGTCAGGAGATAGCCCGCAAGAGCGACCTATTGCTGCAAGAACTGGGTATGGAGGCGGAGCGCGACACGTTGGTGGCGGCGTTGCCGCTTGGCTGGAAGCAGAAGTTGGCCTTCTCTGTCTCTATCTTCCATGAGCCTGAAGTGGTCTTCTTGGACGAGCCCACGGGCGGCGTGGACCCCATTACCCGCCGCCGCTTCTGGGAACTGATTTACCGTGCCGCCGAGCGCGGCATCACCATCTTCGTGACCACCCACTACATGGACGAGGCGGAGTATTGCGACCGCGTCTCCATCATGGTGGACGGGCAGATCAAAGCCTTGGACAGCCCCGGGGCGCTGTGCGTCCGCTTCGGCGTGGCCACCATGGACGACGTGTTCCGCACCTTGGCGCGGCAGGCGGTAAGGAAAGGAGATTGAGCGCATGAAGCAGTTCTTGGTATTCGTAAGAAAGGAGTTCCGCCACATCTTCCGCGACAAGCGCACCATGCTGTTGCTCTTAGGCATGCCCGTGGTGCAGATACTGCTCTTCGGCTTCGCCCTTACCAATGAGGTGAAGAACACGGCCGTGGCGGTGTTCGACCCTTCGAAAGACTACGCCACCCGCCAAATCAAGGAGCGTTTCGAGGCCAGCAGTTACTTCACCTTGCGCGAGGAACTTACCGATGCGGAGCGCATCGACGAGGTGTTCCATGACGGGAAGACGGGGTTGGTCATCGTTTTCAGCGAAAGCTTTGCCGACAACCTGCTGCACGGCGGCCAAGCCGCCGTGCAGCTCTTGACCGACGGTACCGACCCCAACCAAGCCGCCTTGATAACAGGCTACGCATCGGGCATTCTTGCCGACTATGCCACGGAGTTGGTGGAGCGGCAAGGGGGCGGCAACTACCTTATCAAGCCGGTGGTGCGTTCGCTTTACAACCCGCAGGCAAAGAGCTCGTACAACTTCGTGCCGGGGGTGATGGGCATGATATTGATACTTATCTGCGCCATGATGACCTCCATCTCCATCGTGCGCGAGAAGGAGACCGGCACCATGGAGGTGCTTTTAGTGTCGCCCATGCGTCCCATCTACATCCTCTTGGCCAAGGCCGTGCCTTACATGGTGTTGTCGGCGTTGAACTTGGCCACGATACTGCTGCTGTCGGTCTTCGTGCTGGGCGTGCCGGTGGCGGGCAACCTGCTGCTGCTTTTGGGCATCTCCCTGCTCTTCATCTTCCTTGCCTTGTCTTTAGGACTGCTCATCTCCAACATGGTGTCGAGCCAAATGGCGGCGATGCTCGCCTCGGGCATGGGGTTGATGATGCCCGTCATGCTGCTTTCGGGCTTGATATTCCCCATCGAGAGCATGCCGCGCCTATTGCAATGCATCTCCACCTTGGTGCCGGCGCGTTGGTATATCGGTGCCGTAAGGAAAATCATGATACAGGGTGTGGAACTGCGCTTCGTGGCCAAGGAGATACTGATATTGGCCGCCATGACGGCGGTGCTGCTCACGGTGAGCCTGAAACGTTTCA
>JAJPYP010000181.1 GCA_021204885.1 Prevotellaceae bacterium | reverse complement strand
TGCCCAAGTATGTGGAGATAGCCAAGGCCATGAAGGTCTATAAAGACGGCATGACCGATGAAGAGGCCGCCAAGGCAGCTTGCGATGCCGTGAAGGCGTTATCGGTCAAAGTGGGCATCCCGCAGCACTTGACCGACCTTGGCATCAAGGAGGAAGACCTGCCCCGCTTGGCCAAGGCAGCCATGGCCGACGTGTGCACGCCGGGCAATCCGCGCGAGGTCAACGAGGAGATCGTATTGGGTCTCTACAAGAAAGCGCTCTAAAGGGGCTGTGTCAAAAGACACATCCCTTTCGAGGATCTTGCTTGACACCCCTCCAAACCTCCCCTCATAGGGGAGGCTTGGTCGGCCTAAAGGCCTCCGAAGCGGCGCTACAGCTTTAACATCGCGCAACAGCCTCCAAGCCCTACCCCATCCATGGGAGCGTGTCGTTTACGGCATGCTCCCATTTGTTTTATATCAAAGGGAAGCCCGTTCTCATGCTTCCTCATCTGCCGTTCTGCGGAACCCAATCCATATAGTCTGTCGAAGCGCTTCGGCAGGTCTGCTCAAGCGCTTCGACAGGATCTACGGAAGCGCTTCGACAGGATCTACGGAAGCGCTTCGATAAGGTCTACGGAAGCGCTTCGATTCATCGCATGGAATGCAGTCATGATAACCGCCGATTGGGATGAACGGAACCGGGGTATGCGGTCGGTACCATCTCAAAAAAGGGAGGTTGACGGGCATGCGCCTCATTTTGCAAGATTAATGGGCAGGGAACGCTTGCCATGTTGAAGTTAATCTTTATATTTGCCACAGTGTAAACAGCTGCTACAAGCGTTATAACCGGTTAGGGAAATGGAAAGTTTTCGGCTCTTTTTGTGGGTGATGAGCGCGTTGGCGCTCGTCGTGTTCATCTCGCTCTATTTCGTGAAGGCGGGCTACGGCATGTTCCGCACGCCCTCGTGGGGCATCTCGCTCGACAACAAGGTGGCTTGGGTGTTGATGGAGGCTCCCGTCTTCGTGGTGATGTGGGTGCTGTGGGCCATCAGCGGCACGGGCTTTACCCTGCCCGTGTGACTCTTCTTCCTGCTCTTCCAGCTGCACTACCTGCAACGCTCGTTTGTTTTCCCGCTTTTGATGAAGGGCAAGAGCCGCATGCCGGTGGCCATCGTGGCCATGGGCGTGGTGTTCAACGTGCTGAACGGCATGATGCAGGCCGGCGGGCTTTTCTTCTTCCCGCGTGCGGGCGCTTACGACATGGGCGCGGCCTATCTGCTGCAAGCGAACGCCCTCCCCGGGCTGCTGCTCTTCTTCGTGGGCATGGGCATCAACCTCCATTCCGACCATGTGATACGCCACCTGCGCAAGCCCGGCGACACGGCGCACTACCTGCCTGCCAAAGGGCTTTATAGATACATCACCTCGGCCAACTACTTCGGTGAACTCGTGGAGTGGACGGGCTTTGCCGTGCTCACGCTCTCACCGGCCGCTTGGGTATTCGTGTGGTGGACCTTCGCCAACTTGGTGCCGCGTGCCGATGCCATACACCGCCGTTACCGCAAGGAGTTCGGCGACGAGGCGGTGGGCAAGCGCAAGCGGGTGATACCTTTTATTTACTAATCATATAGAGACACGATATGAAAGATTCAACGTTATTCACGCCCGTCACCTTCGGCCCGTTGACGCTGCGTAACCGCACCATCCGCTCGGCCGCGTTCGAGAGCATGTGTCCGGGCAATGTACCGTCACAGATGTTGCTCGACTACCACCGTTCGGTCGCGGCAGGGGGCGTGGGCATGACCACCGTGGCCTACGCGGCCGTGACGCGAAGCGGACTCTCCTTTGACCGGCAGCTGTGGATGCGGCCCGAGATTGTGCCGGGATTGCGCCGCTTGACCGATGCCGTGCATGCCGAAGGCGCGGCCGCCGGCATCCAGTTGGGGCATTGCGGCAACATGTCGCACAAGAGTATATGCGGTTGCACGCCTGTGGGCGCGAGCGGCGGCTTCAACCTCTATTCGCCCACCTTCGTGCGCGGCTTGCGGGCCGACGAACTGCCCGAGTTGGCGCGTGCTTACGGCCGCTCGGTGAACTTGGCACGCGAGGCGGGCTTCGACGCGGTGGAGATTCATGCCGGTCACGGTTACTTGATAAGCCAGTTCCTCTCGCCCTACACGAACCACCGCAAAGACGACTTCGGCGGGTCGCTCCAGAACCGCATGCGCTTCATGGACATGGTGATGGAGGAGGTGATGCGTGCCGCCGGCAGCGACATGGCCGTGATAGTGAAGACGAACCTGCGCGACGGTTTCAAAGGGGGCATGGAGATAGACGAGGCGCTGCAAGTGGCCAAGCGGTTGGAGCAATCGGGGGCGCACGCGCTCGTGCTGAGCGGCGGCTTCGTGAGCAAGGCACCCATGTATGTGATGCGGGGGGAGATGCCCATCCGCAGCATGACCTACTACATGAAGTGCTGGTGGCTGAAATACGGCGTGCGCATGGTGGGCAAGATGATGATTCCTACCGTGCCTTTCAAGGAGGCCTACTTCTTGGAGGATGCCTTGAAGTTCCGTGCCGCGCTGAAGATGCCGCTTATCTATGTGGGCGGATTGGTATCGCGCCAGAAGATAGACGAGGTATTAGGCAAAGGTTTCCAAGCGGTGCAGATGGCACGCGCGTTGCTCAACGAACCGGGCTTCGTGAACCGCATGCGGGCCGAGGAGAACGCGCGTTGCAATTGCAGGCACAGCAACTATTGCATCGCGCGGATGTACTCCATCGAGATGGCTTGCCACCAACACCTGCAAGAGGAGTTGCCGCCGTGCTTGAAGCGCGAGATAGAGCGCATCGAAAGCAAGGAGGCTTAAGAATAGATATATATAATAAGGTATATGAAATCAGCGATTATAACGGGTGCCGACGGGGGCATGGGCACCGAGATAACCCGCGCCGTGGCCACGGCGGGATACAAGGTAGTGATGGCTTGCCGTAATGCCGCGGCAGCCGAAGCCAAGCGGCAGATGCTGGCGCGTGATACGGGCAACGAGAATATAGAGGTGAAGGAGATTAACTTGGCCTCGCTCGCATCGGTGGAAGCGTTCGCGAATGACATGCTTGGGCGCGGCGAGCCGCTCACGCTCTTGATGAACAACGCCGGCACGTTGGAGACGGGGCTGCACATCACCGAGGACGGATTGGAGCAGACGGTGAGCGTGAATTACGTGGGTCCCTACCTGTTGACGCGCAAGCTGCTGCCCTTGATGGGCAAGGGAAGCCGCATCGTGAACATGGTATCCTGTACCTACGCCATAGGCACGCTCGACTTCCCCGACTTCTTCACGCGGGGCAGGCGCGGCGGCTTCTGGCGCATCCCCATCTACAGCAACACGAAGTTGGCACTCATGCTTTTCACCATCGACTTGGCCCGCCGCGTGAAAGAGCGGGGCATTGTGGTGAACGCCGCCGACCCGGGCGTGGTATCGACCGACATCATCACCATGCATCTATGGTTTGACCCGTTGACGGACATCTTCTTCCGTCCCTTCATACGCACGCCGCGTAAGGGAGCGGCCACAGCCGTCAGCCTGCTCTTGGATGAAGAGGCGGGAGGGCGCACGGGCACGCTGAACGCCAGCTGCCACGAAAAGAAGCTGTCCCAAAAGTACACGGAGCATGCACAGATGGGACAGCTATGGGAGGAAACCGAGAAAATCGTTAAATCCCGGTTATAATAGTCTCCTACTTACAGACGGGCACGGATGGCTTTGGACTCGGCTTCGTAACCGGGTTTATCCAAGAGGGCGAACATGTTCTTCTTGTAGGCCTCTACACCCGGCTGGTTGAACGGGTTCACCTCCAACAAGTAACCGCTGATGCCGCATGCCTTCTCGAAGAAGTAGAGCAGGCCGCCGATGTTCTCCTCGTCCAATGCGGAGATGACCACGCGCATGTTGGGAACGCCACCGTCCACGTGGGCTAACTGGGTGCCCAATTCAGCCATCTTGTTGACTTGGTCCACACGCTTGCCGGCCAAGAAGTTCAAGCCGTCCAAGTTGGCCTCGTCGGTAGGTATCTCCAATGTGTGGTTGGGTTGCTCTACGGAGATGACCGTCTCATAGATGGTGCGCTCGCCGTCTTGAATCCACTGCCCCATGGAGTGCAGGTCGGTAGAGAAGTCGACGGCTGCGGGGAAGATGCCTTTGTGGTCCTTGCCTTCCGACTCGCCATAGAGTTGCTTCCACCATTCGCCTACATAGTGCAGTTTCGGGTTGAAGTTCACGAGGATCTCGATCTTCTTGCCGCTCTTGTAGAGTTCGTTGCGGGTAGCGGCGTAGAGGGCTGCGGGGTTCTGGCAGAAAGGCTTGTCGATGCCGCACGCCTGCTCCATCCCGGCGGCGCCGGCTACCAACTTCACGATGTCAAATCCGGCAACGGCGATGGGCAGCAAGCCTACCGGCGTGAGCACGGAGAAGCGTCCGCCTACGTTGTCGGGGATTACGAACGTCTTGTAGCCTTCCTTGTCGGCGGTGACGCGGGCGGCTCCCTTCACGGCATCGGTGATGGCTACAATCACCTTGCGGGCCATCTCCTTGCCGCGTTGCGTC
The DNA here is from genome assembly GCA_021204885.1 of Prevotellaceae bacterium. The sequence continues at coordinate 726 of JAJPYP010000181.1, read as the reverse complement.
TCGCACTGCTTCTTGAGCAAGCGGAATGCCAGCGCCGTCTCGGTAGTAGTTCCTGACTTGGAGATGTTGATGACACCGAACTTCTTCCCTTTGAGGTACTCGGTGAGTTCATAGAGGTAATCCTCGCCGATGTTGTGTCCGGCAAAGATGATGACGGGCGACTTCTTCTCGGTCTGCAACCAAGCGAAGCTGTTGGAGAGCGCCTCGATGACGGCGCGTGCGCCCAAGTAGCTGCCGCCGATACCGGCCACGATCACTACCTCGCAATTCTCGCGCAAGGTCTGTGCGGTGGCGTTCAAGTCGGCCAAGTGTTCGGGCGTGATGGAGGAGGGCAAGTGCAACCAACCCAAGAAATCGTTACCGGCACCCGTACCTTCTTCCAACATCTTCTGTGCGGCCATTACCCGTGCCTCGTAGGCCGCCACGTTCTCCTTGGAAACAGTTCCGAAGGTCTTTTCAATGTGTAAAGCAATCATAATATATAGTTTTTATAGCCCCGCGTCCGCCTCCGCTCGCGAAAGCAGGCAACGACGCTTGGTTGATGAATAAACGCCATATTCAAGTCATGACATGCCCCTACCGGAACGAGTCCGTGAGGAGCTTGATCTCTATCATGGGCGAGATGCGCTCGTACAGGATGTTGTACACGGCATCCACAATCGGCATGTCGATGTGGTAGTGCTTGTTTATCTCCTTGATGCACTTGGTGCCGTAATATCCCTCGGC
>JAJPYP010000237.1 GCA_021204885.1 Prevotellaceae bacterium | reverse complement strand
ATATGGCCTGCTCTTTGATCAAGCACAAAAGAATCACTACGACCGTAGCCAAGGCCAAGGCCCTGCGGAAGTATGTGGAGCCTTTGTTGACCAAATCCAAAGATGACACCACCAATTCACGCCGCGTCGTGTTCAGCAACTTGCAAGACAAGTATGCCGTTACCGAGTTGTTCAAGGAGATTTCCGTGAAGATCGCCGACCGTCCGGGCGGTTACACCCGCATCATCAAGACAGGACACCGTCTGGGTGACAATGCCTCCATGTGCTTCATCGAACTCGTCGATTACGATGAGAACATGGCCAAGGACAAGGTAGCCAAGAAGACCGTGCGCACGCGCCGTTCACGTAAGAGCGGTGCCTCTAAAGCCGCTCCCGCCGCTCCCGCCGCCGAGGCTGCCGAAGCTGCCGCACCTACAGCCGAGACTCCAGCTGCCGATGCTCCCAAAGCCGAGTAAACGCGCGTCGACAACCATAAGAAAAGCCGCTCCCGATTTCCGGAGCGGCTTTTCTTGTCTCATGCCTCAACTCTTTCCACGGCAACGCGCTTCCCTACAAATTTCCGCATAAAATTTTGTTCTTTCACAAGAATGGCGTAACTTGCAGGGCTGAAAAGGAACTCCTGTAAACGGGAAGCGTGATTATGAAGAGATACTGGTTATTGGTCATTGGGGTATTGTTCTTTTTACCATCTGCCGCCCAGCAAATCATGTACGCCAATTTGAATGAATTGTTGCGGCAGGCGGGCGACACGGCCACCACTTTGCAGGTGGAACGCCGTGCCAAGAAGAGTATCTACTTGACCGGCGGGGCCGATTACCGCATTACCGCCTACGGCAACCAGTGGCTTTCACGCTACCTGAAAATACGTTGCTATGCCGTACAGATAGACACGACACTCTATGTGAATTGCCGCAAGATACACTACCGCAAGTACCGTTTCGGCCATTGGTATGCCGCTGCCATGCGCGTAAACGGCAAGATATATTTCGCTGCCCAGCCCCTTGGGCAGGCCGCCACCCAAAACGTCTTGCCCGGCGACCTTGCCAAGTTGGGCGGTCAAGTGGGCGATGCCATCAACGCCTCCATTTTGGTGAATTACCATGTCTACTACGAGATCAACGACGAGACCGGCAAGGCCGAGTTCGTCGGCAAGGAGAAGATGAACGCCCTCCTCGCTCCCTATCCCGACCTCTTGCAGGCGTATGCCGCCGAGACCGGCGAGTCGGCCGAAGTCACGGGTAAGTACCTGCTCGCGTTGAAGTCCATTCAAGACGAAGGACGCTGACAGTTTGATATTCCAACATCCCTTGTCGGCAGCGTGCCTAAGCGTAACCTTGGGGCCATCTCTTGCTTAAAACGCCCACTTCTATCATTTTGTCATCTTTCCAGACGATTTTTATAGGCTTTATATGGATTAAAACCGTATCTTTGCAGAAAACGCCGCATGGATATTCTCATTGTTATAGGCTTGATATTCGTGGGTATGCTCGCGGGCTACCTGCTGCGCCGATGGAACCTGAGAAAGGTCAACCAAGTCATTCTATGGATTATCTGGTTGTTGCTTTTCATCCTCGGTGTGGAAGTAGGCTGCGACGAGCGTATCATGCACGGGCTTCATACCCTTGGCTTGGAAGCGCTTGTCTTGACCTTGGCCGCCACGTTGGGCAGCGTCGTGGCGGCTTGGATTCTGTGGAAGGTGATATCTAAAGGTAAAGGAGGCCGGGCATGAAAGGCAGCCTTGTCATCATCGGATTCTTCATTGCCGGCATTCTGTGCGGCGTGTTCCACTTGTTCCCCTCCGACGTGGCTTGGTCCAAGCTCAGCTTCTACGTGCTTTGCGCGTTGATGTTCTGTGTGGGGCTCAGCGTGGGCAACAATCCCCAGACCATTCACAATTTCCGTACCATCAATCCACGGTTGCTCTTCCTGCCCGTCATGACGATGGTAGGCACATGGACCGGCTGCTTGGTGGCAAGCCTCTTCCTCGCGCACCGTTCCGTTGCCGATTGCTTGGCCGTAGGCTCGGGCTTCGCCTACTACTCCCTTTCAGGCATCTTCATCACCCAATACAAGGGAGCCGAGTTGGGTACCATCGCGTTGCTCTCCAATATCTTCCGCGAGCTGCTCACGTTGGTGGCCGCACCGCTGATGACGCGCTTCTTCGGCAAGCTTGCGCCCATATCGGCGGGCGGAGCCACGACCATGGACACCACCTTGCCCATCATCCTGCGCACGTCGGGCGACCGCTTCATGGTGGTCTCCATCTACCATGGCTTTGTGGTCGACTTCACCGTGCCGTTCTTGGTCACGTTCTTCTGTTCGATATAGCGCGTTCCCCTTTAGAACATCCGTCTGACACGTTCGATGCCTGCTACAAGTGCATCGACTTCCTCTTTCGTATTGTATAACGCGAACGACGCACGCACCGTGCCTTCGATGCCCAAGCGCTGCATAAGCGGCTGGGCGCAGTGGTGGCCGGTGCGCACGGCGATGCCCAAGCGGTCGAGCAAGGTGCCCATGTCAAAGTGGTGTATGTCGCCCACCAAGAAGGAGAAGACGCAGCTCTTCCCCGGTGCCTCGCCGAAAAGACGCATGCCCGGAATGGCCTTCAAGCGCTGCGTGGCATACGCCGTGAGTTCCTGTTCATGCTTGGCTATCTCCTCCATGCCGATGTCCGACACGTAGTCTAACGCCTTGGCCAAGGCGTGCGTGCCGATGTAGTCGGGCGTGCCCGCCTCGAACTTGAAGGGAAGCTCGTTGAAAGTGGTGTGCTCGAAAGAGACCGACTGTATCATCTCGCCGCCCCCTTGGTAAGGCGGCAGGCGGTCCAACCACTTCTCTTTGCCATACAGCACGCCCACACCCGTGGGGCCGTACACCTTGTGGCTGGAGAAGACGTAGAAGTCGGCATCGAGCGCCTGCACGTCGATGGGCAGGTGCGAGATGGACTGGGCACCGTCCACCAATACAGGCACGCCTTGCCCGTGGGCAAAGGCCACCATCTCACGGATGGGATTCACCGTACCCAAGGTGTTTGACACATGCGTCACGCTCACCATCTTGGTGCGCGGCGTGAAGAGCTTGCGGTAAGCCTCCAAGTCAAGTACCCCTTGGTCGTCCATGGGGATAACCTTCAGCACGATGCCCCGGCGCCCTGCGGCCAATTGCCAAGGCACGATGTTGCTGTGGTGCTCCATCACCGAGACAATCACCTCATCGCCCGCTTGCATGCATGCTTCCGGAAAGGTGGAGGCAATCAAGTTGATGCTCTCCGTGGTGCCGCGTGTAAAGACAATCTCGCTTGCGCTGCGGGCGTTGATGAAGCGGCGCACGGTTTCGCGGCTCGCCTCGTGCAGCTCCGTGGCCTGTTGCGAAAGGAAATGCACGCCCCGGTGCACGTTGGCGTTGACCGAGTAATATTCATCGGTGATAGCCTCCACCACCACCCTCGGCTTTTGGGTGGTGGCGCTGTTGTCAAGGTAAACCAACGGCTTCCCATACACCTGGCGCGAGAGGATGGGGAAGTCGGCCCTTATTTGCTCTATGTCGTACATATCGGTTTTATTAAATATCGTGGATGGGTCTTTTCGCCTGTCGCTCACTTGCAGATGGTACACCCACGGCAGCGGTGCAGCTCGCCGCGGAAGCGTTTGTCCAAGAGCAGGTGCAGCCGCTCTTTGAGTGCCTCCAAGCGGATGGTGTCTATCACTTCGCCCACAAAGGCGAACATCAGCAGCAGCCTTGCCTCGCGCAGCGGAATGCCGCGTTGGCGCATGTAGAAGAGGGCGTTCTCGTCGAGCTGTCCCACGGTGGCACCGTGGCTGCACTTCACGTCGTCGGCATAAATCTCCAACTGCGGACGGGTGTACATGCGGGCCTCGCGCGTGGCGCAAAGGTTGCGGTTGGTTTGGCGGGAAGCCGTGTGCTGGGCGTGCGGACGCACCAACACCTTGCCCGAGAAAGCCCCTACAGCCTGCTCGTCCAATACATATTTATATAACTCGTTGCTGGTACAGCCGGGCACCGCATGGTCTATGAAGGTGTGGTTGTCCACATGCTGGCGCTTGTCCTCCACGGCCATGCCGCACAGGTTCAACGTGGCTCCCTCGCCGGCAAAGAGGGCTTCGGTCATGTTGCGGGTCACGCCGTTCAAGAGCGTCATGTTGTTGAGCAAGACGTTGCTGCCGGCTTCCTGTTTCAAGTAGAGGTTGCTCAGGCGCACGGTCCGGGCATGGGTCTCTTCCAATTCGTAAAGGTCTACCGTGGCGCCCGCTCCCACGTAGAGTTCCACCACTTGCGTGGCAAGGAAGCGCACGTCGTCCAAGGCATGGTCGCAGATGAGCAAGCGCACTTCCGCCCCCTCTTCCACGATGACGAGCAGCCGCCTGTTCACCATCAGGTCCACCCGGCTCTTCAAGACGTTCACTATTTGGATGGGCTTCTCCACTGTCGTTCCCTTGGGCACGTAGAGCAGCACCCCGTCCTCGGCGAAGGCGGTGTTGAAAGCGGTGATGCCGTCTTTGGAAGTGTCGGCCAAGCGGCCGTAATACCGCTCCAACACGCCGGGGCAACGCGCTTCGGCCTCTTGCAAGCTACACAGTACAACCCCTTGGGGAAGCGCTTTCCCCGCTTGGGCCGACGGGCGCAGCATGTCGTTCACCACGAAGTGCAGGGCGGTGTTGATATGGGGCACGTCGCACTTCAAGAGTTCCAACTCGTTCACCGGTATCTCCAAGCGGTTCAAGTTCAAGCCATACTCCGGCTCGAAGAGCCGGGCCACGTCGGTGTACTTGTACTTCTCCTGCTTCGCGGTGGGGAAGCCCAATCGCCGGAAGTCGTCGAAGGCGGCCGCACGCCGGGCGTTCATCGCCTTGGGGCCATGCCCCGTGAGCATCGCTTCGGCCTCATGGTAGAGCGTGATGTATGGTGCTTCCCTGTTCATGCTTCCAACGATTGCTTTATCCAGTCGAATCCGCGAGCCTCTATCTCGGCGGCCAATTCAGGCCCGCCCGTCTTGACGATGCGTCCGCCAAGCAGCACGTGCACCGTGTCGGGTTTCAAGTAGTCCAACAGACGCTGGTAGTGGGTGATGACCAAGGCGCTCGTCTCAGGTTTTCTCAATTTATTGAAACCGCCGGCCACGATGCGCAAGGCATCCACGTCAAGCCCCGAGTCGGTCTCGTCCAAGACGGTGAAGAGCGGCTCCAACATGGCCATCTGGAATATCTCGTTGCGCTTCTTCTCGCCGCCCGAGAAGCCCTCGTTTACCGAGCGATTGGCCAACTTGTTGTCCAACTCCACGATGGCACGCTTCTGTCG
>JAJPYP010000078.1 GCA_021204885.1 Prevotellaceae bacterium | reverse complement strand
GCACGCAGTTGAAGATCATGCTCGACAACTTGAACGTGCAGGAGCAGGCCATGTTGGAGATGTTCCAAGGCAAACGGCAAGACGTGCCCGAGACCTTCACCGTGCGCGTCACGCCCGAAGAGATGGAGCACAAGCTGGCCTTCCGCTTCTCCAAGTACTTGGGACTGTTGCCCGAGGATGACCTTGCAGGCGACCCTTATTACATCACCATCAGCGACATGAAGACGCCTGCCATCCCCGCCGATGACGGCAAGAAGAAGGTGGACGGTGTGGCTTACAACGTGCCGGGACGCGCCCGCGTCACCTTGACCTGCAACAACAAGCAGGTGGCGCAGGCCGAGTTGCCCGTGACGCAGTTCGGTACCGTGGAGTATCTGGCTGCGGTGCTTTTCAACAAGAACAGCACCACCAAAGTGCTGTTCGACACGGCCACGGGCGCACTCGTCAAGGTAGACAGGGAGGGGTATTGAGGCTCCATGCTTGTCGAGAAAAAGGGGCGTATTATCTATAATTTTGTATAAATCTTCCCCGTAAAGCTGAATATCGAAAAATTGTTCCTATTTTTGCGGCTTGTAATAGACACTTACCGTCGAAGGGGGAATAGGGTCCCGAAGCTTTTATGATGGATGAGGCGACGGTTTAGCGTGTTAAGTACAAAAATGATGCAAGATACAGTGCAAATAGATAAGAACCGCATTCCCCGCCATGTGGCAATCATCATGGACGGGAACGGGCGATGGGCCAAGCAGCGTGGGCGGGACCGTACTTACGGGCACCAGATAGGTGCCGAGACGGTGCATGTCATCGCCGAAGAGGCCGCCCGCCTTGGCGTGGGGTTCTTGACGCTGTATACCTTTTCCACGGAGAACTGGAACCGGCCTTCCCAAGAGGTGGAGGCGCTCATGACGCTCCTTTTCGATTCCATCGAGGAGGAGACTTTCATGAAGAACAACATCCGCTTCCGCATCATCGGCGAGAAGGGCAAGCTGCCCGCCCGGGTGCAGGAACGGCTCGAACAGTGCGTGGCACACACGGCCGGGAACACGGGGCTATGCCTCGTGCTGGCGTTGAGCTACTCTTCGCATTGGGAGATTACCGAGGCCGTGCGGCAAATAGCCCGTTTGGTGCAAGCGGGGCAAGTGCAGCCCGGGGAGATTGACAGCGACTTCGTGTCGCGACACCTTGCCACCTGTTTCATGCCCGACCCTGATTTGCTTATCCGTACGGGCGGGGAGCTTCGCCTGAGCAACTACCTGCTTTGGCAATGTGCCTATTCCGAACTCTATTTTTGTGATACTTATTGGCCTGACTTCAGGGTGGAGGAGTTCCACAAAGCCATCTTGAGCTACCAGACGCGGGAACGGCGATACGGCAAGACCAGCGAACAAGTCAGGGAGAACTGAATATATAAACTGAAGGAACATAGATGCGACATCGTTTTTACTCCATATTCGTGACGTTGGCTCTCCTGCTCTTCGCGGCGGGACAGGCGGCGGCACAAGAAGAGGTAAATGAGACTATCCAGCAAGACGATACCGAGAAGCCGGTCATCCTCTATTCGGGAACGCCAAAGAAGTATGAGATAGCCGACATCAAGGTGGAAGGCGCCCAGAATTACGAGGATTACGTCATCATCGGCTTGTCGGGTCTCTCCGTGGGCGAGACCATCACCGTGCCGGGCGAGGAGATTACCGACGCTTGCAGGCGTTACTGGCGGCACGGGCTCTTCTCGGACGTGCGCATCACCGCCGACAAGATAGAGGACGAGAAGATATGGCTTACCATCCACTTGGCCATGCGTCCGCGTGTGACCGACATCTCTTATCACGGCGTGAAGAAGTCGGAGCGCGAGGACTTGGAGGCACGTGTGGGCCTCATCAAAGGCAGCCAAGTGACCCCCAACTTGATAGACCGTGCCAAGACCTTGATTAAGCGCTACTTCGACGACAAGGGCTTCAAGAACGCCGACATCCTCATCACGCAGAAGGACGACCCCGACAACGACAACCAAGTGTTGGTGGACGTCATCGTGGACAAGAAGGAGAAGGTGAAGATTCATAAAATCACCATCGAAGGCAACGAGATGGTCACCGACAAGAAGCTCAAGAAGGTGATGAAGAAGACCAACGAGCGCGGCAAGCTGCTCAACATGTTCCGCACCAAGAAGTTCGTAAACGAGCATTACGAGGAGGACAAGCAGAACATCATCGACAAGTACAACGAGTTGGGTTACCGCGACGCCATGATTGTGGTGGACAGCGTGAGCTCATACAACGAGCGCACCGTCGACATCTATATACAGGTGGAGGAAGGCCAGAAGTACTACCTGCGCAACGTCTCTTGGGTGGGCAACACGCTCTATCCTTCCGAGCAGTTGGACTACCTGCTGCGCATGAAGAAGGGCGACGTCTACAACCAGAAGCTGCTCGACAAGCGTTTGAATACCGACGACGATGCCGTGGGCAACCTCTATTACAACAACGGTTACCTGTTCTATTCGCTCGACCCGGTGGAGGTGAACATCGTGGGCGACTCCATCGACTTGGAGATGCGTATCTATGAAGGAAGGCAGGCCACCATCAACAAGATAAGCATCAACGGTAACGACCGCTTGTACGAGAACGTCATCCGCCGTGAGCTGCGCACCCGTCCGGGCGAGCTCTTCAGCAAGGACGACTTGATGCGTTCCATGCGTGAGATACAGCAGATGGGCCACTTTGACCCCGAGCAGATCAAGCCCGACATACAGCCCAAACCCGAGGACGGCACGGTGGACATCACTTACGACCTTGTATCCAAGGCCAACGACCAAGTGGAGTTCTCGGCCGGTTGGGGGCAGACGGGTATCATCGGCAAGCTGAGCTTGAAGTTCACCAACTTCTCTGTGGCCAACTTGCTGCATCCGGGCGAGAACTACCGCGGCATCCTGCCGCAAGGCGACGGCCAGACGCTCACCTTGAGCGGCCAGACCAACGCCCGCTACTACCAGTCGTACAGCGTGTCGTTCTACGACCCGTGGTTCGGTGGAAAGCGCCCCAACGCCTTCTCGGTATCGGCTTTCTATTCGCGCCAGACAGACATGAGCAGCCGCTACTATAACTCCAGCTACTACAACAACTATTACAACAGCTACTACAGCAGCCTTTACGGCAGCGGTATGTACAACTATGGCAGCTATAACTACAAGGATTACTACGATACCAGCAAGTCTATCCAGATGTGGGGCTTCTCGCTGATGTTCGGCAAGCGGTTGCGTTGGCCCGACGACTACTTCCAGCTTACCGCCGAGCTCTCTTACCAGCGCTACGTGATGCACGACTGGCGTTACTTCCTTGTGACCAACGGCAAGTGCAACAACTTGAGCCTCAACCTGACGCTGTCGCGCTCCTCTTCCGACAGCCCCATCTATCCCCGTCAAGGTTCGGATATATCGTTGTCGGTACAGCTCACGCCGCCTTACTCCTTGGTCGACGGAAAGAATTACGCCAGCTACAGCACCACCGACCAAGACGACATGAACAAGATGCACAAGTGGATTGAGTACCACAAGTGGAAGTTCAGGTCCAAGTTCTATATCCCCTTGATGGACCCCATGACCGTTACCCGTACGCCGGTATTGATGGCGCGTGTGGAGTTCGGCTTGTTGGGCCATTACAACAGGCATAAGAAATCGCCGTTCGAGACCTTCGACGTGGGCGGTGACGGTATGACCGGCTACTCCACCTACGCCACCGAGAGCATCGCCCTGCGCGGTTACGAGAACAGCGCCTTGACGCCATACGGCTACGAGGGTTATGCCTACGCCCGCATGGGGTTGGAGTTGCGGTATCCCGTCATGTTAGAGACCAGCACCAGTATCTATGCCTTGGCCTTTGTAGAGGGCGGCAACGCCTGGCAGGACACGAGCCGTTTCAATCCCTTCGACTTGAAGCGTTCCGCCGGTATAGGCGTGCGCATCTTCTTGCCCATGATCGGTATGATGGGCATCGACTGGGGCTACGGCTTCGACAAGGTGTTCGGCTCGTCGAGCTATGGCGGCAGCCAGTTCCACTTCATCTTGGGACAAGAATTCTAACCGTTTAAACTTTATGACCTTTATGAGAAAGAAGATTTTCATGCTGATGGCCCTGCTTGCCGCAGGCATGGCGGCGCACGCGCAGCAGTATGCGTTGATAGATACCGAGTACATCCTCGCGCGTATTCCCGCTTACCAAAGCGCCAACGAGCAGTTGGAACAATCCTCCAAGCAGTGGCAGCAAGAGGTGGAAGAGGCCACCCAGGCTGCCAAGGCGCTCTATGACGACTACCAGGCCAATGCCAAGGACCTTACCGATGACCAGCGCACCCAAAAAGAGGAGGAGATAGTGGCCAAAGAGAAGACCGCGTCCGAGTTGCGCCGCAACTATTTCGGCCCGCAGGGAGAGATGTACAAGTTGCAGGAACGCTTGATGCAGCCCATCCAGAACGATATTTACGAGGCCGTGAAAGCCATCTCGCAGGAAGCGGGCTATGACGTGGTGGTAGACCGCGCGTCGGCCACGAGCATCATTTTCGCCTCGCCCGAGATCGATATAAGCGACGAAGTATTAATAAGATTAGGATATTCAAATTAATTTCATACATTTGCACGGATATTCCGCAAAAGAGAAAACCATCAATAAACAATAGTATTATGCTTAAGAAAACCGCAATCATCGCCATCCTCTTCCTGCTTCCGCTCGGAGCCATGGCACAAACCAAGTTCGCCCACATGAACTCCCAAGACGTCATCGTCGCCATGCCGGAGTACACGAAGGCACAGGCCGACCTCGAAGCCATGTCCAAAGAGTACCAGACGGAGATGCAACGCACCCAAGACGAATTCAACAAGAAGTACCAGGAGTACCTCGCACAGGCCGACTCCTTGCCCAAGAACATCGCCGAAAGACGCCAGAAGGAGTTGCAGGATATGGCACAGCGTCAGGACCAGTTCCAGCAGGAGGCTTACCAGTCTATGCAGAAGGCACAGCAGGATGCCATGACTCCCATTTACGAGAAGTTGGACAACGCCATCCAGGCAGTGGGAAAGGCCGAGGGGGTAATCTATATCTTCGACCAGGCACGTACGCCCATACCTTACGTAGGCGGCCAGAGCGTGGATGTCACCGACAAGGTAAAGGCACAATTAGGTATCAAATAAAGGCCGTTCCATTAAAGGAAGCGCACTCGCGAGAGGGGGATTGCCGTCCCTTTCCCAAGCGGTGGCCGGCCTAACCGAGAAGAAATGGAAGGGGATGTGTCAAAACTTGAATATAGCACTTCGGAGGCCGTAGGCCGACCAAGCCTCC
>JAJPYP010000249.1 GCA_021204885.1 Prevotellaceae bacterium | reverse complement strand
TCGACCACGACGTGGACATCTCCTATTCCACGCGCGAGCCGGAGTTCATCCGCGATAACATGTGCACCTTGGGCGTGACCACCATGTCGGCCGAGTCGAAGGTGAACCCCGGGGGATATTACACCTATCCGCAAGCCTTGGAGCAGTTCACCGTCTCCGACGACCGCACCGCCGTCGAAATCAACCGGCGACTGCGTGCCTTGGGACGCGAGCCGGTGTGGAAAGACTGGGACGCTACTTTCGACCACCCGCAATGTTCACGACCGTCATCATTACAGCGCCCGGCGTAGTAGCGGACGAGGCACGTCGCGTCGCTTGCTTCTTGGACGAGGGAAAGTGCGATTACGTGCACATCCGCAAACCCTCGTGGGGGCGCGATGCGGTGGAGGCGTTGATACAATCGATACCCAAGGAGTGGCACCGCTGCTTGGTGCTGCACGACCGGTTCGAGCTGGCCACGGCTTACGGTCTGCACGGGGTGCATGTCAACTCCCGCAACCCCGTGCCTCCCGTGGGCTTTACGGGGAGCGTGAGCCGTAGCCTGCACTCGATAGAAGAGGTGGCACGTTGGAAGGCGCATTACACTTTCGTGTCACTTTCGCCTCTGTTCGATTCCATCTCCAAGCAGGGCTATCGCGCCGCCTTTACCCCCGATGAACTGGCAGCGGCAAAGGCCGCCGGTATTATCGATGAAAAGGTGTTCGCCCTTGGCGGCATCACGTTCCAGCGGTTGCCCGTAGTGCAGTCCATGGGCTTCGGGGGCGCGATGCTGTTGGGCGACGCATGGAAATGAAAACACTTGTAGATACGTATGAAAACCATTCTTACCATAGCGGCCAGCGACTCCTCGGCAGGGGCAGGCATCCAGCAAGACATCAAGACCGTGAGTTCCTTGGGGCATTACGCGGTATGTGCCATCACCGCACTTACTGCACAGAACACGTGCGGGGTGAGGCAGGTCATGGAGGTGCCCGTGGGCTTCTTCCGTGCCCAGTTGGAGGCATTGCTCGCCGACATCCCTATCGATGCCGTGAAGATAGGCGTGCTACCTAACCCTGCGTTGGTGGAGGCGACGGCAACGTTTATTGAGCGGGTGCAGGTCCCCGTCGTTTTAGACCCTGTATTGGCATCCACGAGCGGTTGGCAGTTCTTGGGCGAGGCGTGCGTGGCCTATATGAAGGAGTGTCTGTTACCGCGCTGCACGCTCGTCACACCCAATATCCCCGAGGCGATGCGGCTGCTTGATGGCGGTGCTTCCGACGGTGTCTTGCCCGCTGATATAGGCCCTCGGTTGGTCGACCGCTTCCATACCGCTTTCCTTGTGAAAGGCGGTCATGCCGAGGGTGCCGAGTCTGTCGACCGCCTCTATTTGCCCGACCATACCGTCCATGCGTTCGCTTCGCCACGCATCGCCACGGGCAACCTGCACGGTACCGGCTGCACGCTCTCTACTGCCGTCGCCACCTTCCTTGCCACCGGTTTGTCCCTGCCCGAGAGCGTGCGTCGCGCCAAAGAGATTACCCTGAACGGCATCCTGCGCGGCCGCGCGTTGCAGATAGGCAAAGGCCATGGCCCGCTCTGGATGTTTCCCGACGGCGAAGGTGTCGGTAACGGACTGTAAAGCGTGCGCCTCATTTTACTGAAAAAAAGTGGGTTCCGTTTGGTAGAATGCCGATAAATTGTAGTAACTTTGCAACCCAAATCTGTGTATGAAGGATGAGACAACTAAAAATCACAAAAAGTATCACCAACAGGGAGAGTGCTTCACTCGACAAGTATTTGCAGGAGATTGGCCGTGAAGACCTGATTACCGTTGAAGAGGAGGTGGAGCTTGCCCAACGCATCCGTAAAGGCGACCGTGTGGCTTTGGAGAAACTCACGCGGGCCAACCTGCGTTTCGTGGTGTCGGTAGCCAAACAATACCAGAACCAAGGCTTAAGCCTGCCCGACCTCATCAACGAGGGCAACTTGGGGCTTATCAAGGCGGCCGAGAAGTTCGACGAGACGCGCGGCTTCAAGTTCATCAGCTACGCCGTGTGGTGGATTCGCCAGTCCATCTTGCAGGCGTTGGCCGAGCAGTCGCGCATCGTGCGCCTGCCGCTCAACCAAGTGGGTTCGCTCAACAAGATAAGCAAGGCCTTTTCCAAGTTCGAGCAAGAGAACGAGCGCCGTCCCTCGCCCGAGGAGTTGGCCGACGAGTTGGAGATACCGGTAGACAAGATTTCCGATACCTTGAAGGTGTCGGGCCGTCACATCTCCGTAGACGCTCCTTTCGTGGAGGGCGAGGACAACAGCTTGCTCGACGTATTGGTAAACGACGACTCCCCCATGGCCGACCGCTCGTTGGTCAACGAGTCGTTGGCACGCGAGATAGACCGTGCGCTCTCCACCTTGACCGACCGTGAGAAGGAGATCATCCAGATGTTCTTCGGCATCGGCCAACAGGAGATGACACTCGAGGAGATAGGCGACAAGTTCGGCCTTACGCGCGAACGGGTGCGCCAGATAAAGGAGAAGGCCATCCGCCGTCTCAGGCAAAGCAACCGCAGCAAGTTGCTCAAATCCTACTTGGGGTAACGTTAACGTTCGGGTACCATGAAGTATATGAAGATTGCATGCGCCGTGCTCACCGTGTTCCTCGTCTGCTCGGCATTCTCCTTGAAAGGCATCAAATTAAGGCGGGTGCGCGAACCGGTCTATGCCTTCGGCGTGGCCGCCTCGTTCACCGACACCGTGGTTTATTACACCCCCATGCAAGTGCTCGACAGCGTGAAGTTGGATAAAGAGGGCTTCCTGCCCAACCGCGATCTCTACAGCGTGCAACTGAAGAACTACGTGGAGGGCGACTTGAACCAAACCAACTACACCTGCATGATCTACTTCGACACCAACAAGCCCAAATTGGAGAAGACCTTCTCGAAGGTGAAGGGCAACTACACCAAAGGAGGCGGCGTGCTCTTGACGCTCATAGAGCCGGATGCCTTCGTATTCAAGAAGCCCGCTTACGGCGATTATTGAACCGGCGCGGTGGCACGTCACTTGTCCGTACATACACTTGATCAGTTGTCATGAAACCGGCCTTACGTATCCTTCTTTGCCTATCTTTGCTGTTCTTGTGGGCTTGCGGGGACGACGATTCCTACGAACCCGTCACCAGTACGGGCGTGCGCACGGTGTTGGTCTACATCGCGGCCGACAACAACCTCTCCTCTTTTGCCACGGACGACTTCAACGAGATGAAGCAGGGCATGCAGCAGGTAACCGACAAGGGCATGCACCTGTTGGTCTACATGGATAAAAAGAGCGGAAGACCCTGCTTGTACGAGTTGGTGAACCAAGGCGGCACGGTGAGCGAGCAGCTCGTCAAGGAGTATGCATCGGGCCGCAACTCCATGGGCGTGGAGGAGATGACCGAAGTGTTCAACGACGTCTTTTCCAATAAAGAGTACGAGGCTACCAGCTATGGGCTGGATATATGGTCGCACGGCGACGGATGGATACCCTATCCCGTGCCCTCTTCGAGTGCCTCCACCCGCTGGATAGGGCAGGATACGAATGGCGGCATAGTGGACAACCGCATGAACTTGGACGACTTCGTATCGGTGATGCAAACCGCGCCCCACATGGACTTCCTGATGTTCGACGCCTGCTTCATGTTCTCGGTGGAAGTGGCCTACGCCTTGCGCGGCTATGCCGATTATCTCATCGCCTCGCCCACGGAGACACCGGGCCCCGGCGCTCCCTACGACGTGGTGGTGCCCTGCATGTTCTCCACAAGCAATGCGGCCGTGAAGATGGCCACGGTTTATTTCGATGCCTATAATGCCATTTATAACGGAGGCGTAGGCATCTCCAACGACAACTGGACGGGCGGTACCGCTATCGGGGTGGTGAATATGGCATACATGTCGTCCTTGGCCCAAGGAATCAGTCAAGCCATTTCCAACACCTTGTCTACCGATGCCGACGCATTGGAACGTTGCGAGGATGTGGAAACCCTTCGGGCGAGCGTCTTCAATTACGACCAGCGCGACAACCCCCTTTACGCCTCTTCCCACATCGGTTACTACGACTTGGTCGGATTAATGCAGCAGTTGTTGGGCGACTCCTACGCGGAAAGCGTGCAATCTACCCTGCAAAGCTGCCTTGCCTATTGGCAGACCACCCCTTTGGTCTATTCTGAATTCACCGGCATGTTCTCCATGGAGGGAACCAACGGACTGACCCACTACATCCCCGCCGACCTCACCTCCGATGCCGCCGAAGCCTACCGCTCCACCGCTTGGTACAGTGCGGCCGGGCTTGACAAAATAGGTTGGTAACTACTCATGATGATAAGGCTCGCCATGCAAGATGGCCATGGCGCGGTAGAGCTGTTCCACAAAGACAAGGCGCACCATTTGGTGCGAGAAGGTCATGCGCGAGAGCGACAGCTTCTCCACGGCTGCATTATACACCTTTTGTGAGAAGCCGTAAGGCCCCCCTATGACAAAGACCAACCGCCGCGCCACACTGTTCATCTTCTGTGCCATGTACCGGGCGAACTCTACGGAACGAAGCTCTTTCCCCCGCTCGTCGAGCAGCACCACGACATCGCCCGGTTGCAGCGCTTTCAGTATCAGCTCCCCCTCTTTCTCCTTCTGCATTTGGGCAGTGAGGCTCTTGGTGTTCTTCAGTTCGGGAATCACCTCCACCTCGAGCGGCAGGTAGTGTGCAAGGCGTTGCAGGTAGTCGCCGATGGCGGCACGGAAGTGGGGGTCTGCGGTTCGTCCCACCACAAGTAACAGGGTCTTCATAACGGCTTCAATGCATAACAAGCCACAAATGTAGCCCTTTTTTACGGTTATTCCCAATAATTACGTACCTTTGCAATCCTTGAAGGCCGCTGCCGTGCCAATGGCAATCCAAGTGGCCGGCACACCCAAGTACCTATATATATAATAGGTGTAAAACCGACAAACGAAAACCATTCAAGCATAGGAGAGCAAGGTTATGGAAAAAGAGCAAGAATTGATAGACAGGTTGATTGATTTGGCCTTTGCCGAGGATATAGGCGACGGCGACCACACCACCCTTTCATGTATTCCGCCCACGGCCATGGGCAAGTCGCGTCTGCTCATCAAAGAGGCGGGCGTATTGGCCGGCATCGAAGTGGCCAAGGAGGTGTTCCGCCGTTTCGACCCCACCTTGGAAGTGACGGTCTACATGCCCGATGGCACGCGCGTCAAGCCCGGCGACGTACCCATGGTGGTGGCAGGAAAGGTGCAGTCGCTCTTGCAGACCGAGCGTTTGATGCTCAACATCATGCAACGCATGAGCGGCATCGCCACCATGA
>JAJPYP010000225.1 GCA_021204885.1 Prevotellaceae bacterium | reverse complement strand
TGAAGAACGTGGCTTTCCTGCGCACGCGCATCGAGTTCATCGACCGCTTCTTCGCACCGGGCGAAGTGGGCGAGATTTGGCTTACCTTCCCCGACCCGCAGATGAAGAAGGCCACCAAGCGCATGACTTCCACGTTCTTCTTGGCACGTTATCGCCGCTTCTTGGTACCGGGCGGCTTGATACACCTGAAGACCGACAGCCCGTTTCTCTTTACCTACACCCGCTGCATGGTAGAGGCCAACGGCTTGCCCGTAGATGCCTTGACCGCCGACTTGTATCACTCCGAGTGGGCCGATGTGGTGCGCAGCATCCGCACCTATTACGAGCAGCAGTGGATGGACAGGGGAATCGCCATCAAATACATCGCCTTCCACCTGCCCCAGACGGGCGAACTGAAAGAGCCCGAGGTGGAGATTGAACTCGACGACTACCGCAGCTACAACCGCAGCAAGCGCAGCGGGCTGCAAACGGCGAAATAGCGACAGAGAGGGCGCGACAGCGCCTATACCTATATTATAGTTATAGTACACGGCAAACGACGACGACATGACAATCTATCCCAAACTTATTCTCGACGCACTGGCTACCGTGCGTTATCCCGGCACCGGCAAGAACTTGGTGGAAGCCGGCATGGTGGCAGACAATATGCGCATCGACGGCATGCGCGTCGGCTTCTCCTTGGTATTCGAGAAGCCGACAGACCCCTTCATGAAGTCTATCGTGAAGGCAGCCGAGCGTGCCATACACACTTTTGTGTCGCCCGAAGTGGAGGTGACCATCGCCACCGAAAGCCGGCAAGCGGCACGTCCCGAGCCGGGCAAGCTGTTGCCCGGGGTGAAGAACATTGTGGCGGTATCGTCGGGCAAAGGGGGCGTGGGCAAGTCCACCGTAGCGGCCAACTTGGCCATCGCTTTGGCGAAGTTGGGCTACCGGGTGGGGCTGCTCGATGCCGACATCTTCGGCCCCTCCATCCCCAAGATGTTCCACATAGAGGATGCCCGTCCTTACGCCGAGCGCATCGAGGGGCGCGACCTCATTATCCCCATTGAGCAATACGGCGTCAAGCTGCTCTCCATCGGCTTCTTCGTCGACCCCGGCCAAGCCACCCTGTGGCGCGGGGGCATGGCAAGCAACGCCTTGAAGCAATTGGTGGGCGATGCCGATTGGGGCGACTTGGACTACTTCATACTGGACACGCCGCCGGGCACGAGCGACATACACCTCACACTGTTGCAGACGCTTGCCATTACGGGTGCGGTCATCGTGAGCACGCCCCAGCAGGTGGCGTTAGCCGACGCGCGTAAAGGGGTGAACATGTACACCAACGAGAAAGTGAACGTGCCCATTCTGGGGCTGGTGGAGAACATGGCTTGGTTCACGCCTGCCGAGCTGCCCCAGAACCGCTACTACCTATTCGGCAAGGAGGGTTGCAAGCAGTTGGCCGAAGAGTTGGGCGTTCCTTTGCTTGGTCAAATCCCCATCGTGCAAAGCATCTGCGAGAGCGGCGATGCCGGCAAGCCCGCCGCTCTCGACGAGAACACCCTAACCGGCCGAGCCTTCCTGCAATTGGCCGCCGCCGTGGTGCGCCAAGTGGACAGGCGCAACATCGAGTCGGCACCTACGAAGATTGTACAGACGCACTGAAAAGAATAGACTGATAACCTTCTCAAAGCCGCACCACCACCCGGTCGCCAAGCAGCTTGGCCATGGCGCTGTGTAGCTTGGTCAGTTCGGTGTAACGCTTCATCAGTGCGTCGCATCGCGCCTCGTCGCCGGCAACCGACGGGTCTTTCAGCGAGGAGAGCAGGTGGCGCATCTCCACGCCCACGATGGCATACTTGAAGTTGACAAGCAGGGAAGGGACCAGCTCCAACAATCGCTCTTCGTCCGTAACGATTTTCTGGTTCTTGTAGTGGTATTTGCTCAGCTGGTAACGGTTGCTTATCAGCTCCACACAGAGCTTGCTGATGGCGGGGTCGGGGTGTGTGAGGAAAAAACGTTCCGCCGTGAAGCCCTCGTCGTGCACGTGGTTGAACGCCTCTTCGAGCACTCGCTCGTGCAACGGGTTGTGGAAGGCCAATCCGTCGGACTGCAAATCGTTCACGATGTATTCAATCACGGTAACGGGCAGTTCCTCCTCTGCCATGCCATTCTTGTCCGCCTCATCTGTATTATCGGCTTCGTCTGCCTCACTTGTCTCACCCGGCACGGTGCAGATAATCCGTTCCCCGTAGCGCACTACCATCTGCAAGATGAGCCGCTCGTATTTGTAGAACTCGTCGTCTTTATGGGTTTGTGTCAAGGGTACTTGCGATGGCTGGGGTGCGGGTGCTTCCATCTCTTGGGGAGGCGGCGGTGTGTCGACAGGTGGGTAGTCCATTACAGGCTGCCCGGCATGCTCGTCCGTAGCCGTCGCTTGCCCGTTTGGAGCAGTGGCATCGGCGGTGGCGATATGACCTTGGCGGCGCTCCCTTTCGGCTTGCTGCGCACGGCGGCTCGCTTGCGCTTCGCGCCGCTTGGCCACTTCCGATACCAATAATCGGTCCTCCATATCCAATAGCTGGGCACACTCCTTGATATAGACATCGCGCACGATGGCCTCGGGAATCACCGAGATGCTCTGCACCAAGTTGCCGATCAGTTCGGCCCGCTTGATGGGGTCTTTTCCCGCATCTTTCAGCAGCAAACCCGCCTTGAAGCGAATGAAGTCAGTCTCATGCTCGCCGATGAACGCTTGGAACTCCGCCGCGTTGTGTTTGCGGGCAAACGAGTCGGGGTCGTCCCCGTCGGGCAACAGGCACACCTTGACGTTCATTCCCTCCTCCAACAGCATGTCAATGCCACGGATGGAGGCTTTGATGCCTGCCTCGTCACCGTCGTACAGCACGGTCATGTTGCTCGTGAAACGGCGTATCATGCGAATCTGCCCCGGCGTGAGCGACGTACCTAACGAGGCCACCACATTCTCCACGCCCACTTGGTGCATGGAAATCACGTCGGTATAGCCCTCCACCAAGTAACAACGGTCCTGCTTCACGATGGCTTTCTTGGCGAAGAAGATGCCATACAGCTCGTTGCTCTTGTGGTATATCTCCGATTCGGGCGAGTTCACATACTTCACCTTCACCCCTTTCGTGGCGCTGGCCAACACCCGCCCGCCAAAAGCCACGACTTTGCCCGAAAGCGTGTGTACCGGGAAGATGACCCGTCCCCAGAAACGGTCGCGCAAGCGGTGGTCGTCGGTCTCGTAGCAAAGCCCCGTCTTGATGAGGAATTCGCGCTTGTAACCGCGCTTGATAGCTTCCTCGGCCAGCGCGTCATGGCTCTCCGTGCTGTAGCCCAACTGGAACTTCTCGATTATGTCGTCGCGGAACCCACGGCTGCGGAAGTAGGCCATGCCGATGCTGCGTCCGTCCACATGGTTGTGCAGCGTGTTGCGGAAATAGTCGCGGGCGAACTGGTTGACGACAAACAGGCTCTCGCGCTCGCTTTGCGCTATCTTCTCTTCATTGGAGAGCTCCCGCTCCTTCACCTCGATGCCATACTTCTTGCCCAAGTATTTCAACGCCTCGGGGTAAGAGAGCTGCTCGTGTTCCATAATGAAATGCACCGCGCTTCCCCCTTTGCCGCACGCGAAACATTTGCACACGCCCTTGGAGGGCGACACGTAGAACGACGGTGTTTTGTCGTCGTGGAACGGACATAGCCCCACATAATTCACCCCTCGCTTGCGCAACGTCACGAAGTCAGACACCACATCCACAATCTGTGCGGCATCCAATATACGGTTTATGGTAGCTTGGTCAATCATTCAAAACAGCCTTATACTCCGCCAGTGCGAATATAGCCAATCTCTCTGGATAATCGGATAAAAAGGGGAATGAATTTATGAACAAATCAATCGATGCCACAAGCGGGAAAGTCAGTTGGAACAGGATGGCAAGAAGGTGAAATGAATAGTCTCATTTATTCTTTAAACGCAATAAATGACAGGTTTCGGCTGGCCGTCGGCCTTAGATGTGGGGAAGCTCGATGACGAAGGTGGTGCCTTTGCCTTGCTCGGAGTGGACGGCGATTTGTCCTTGGTGCAGCAGGATGATTTTCTGTGCCAAGGCCATGCCGATGCCGTGGCCCTCGACCATGTTCTCTTGCTCGCCGCGGTAGAAGAGGGTGAAGAGGTGCTGCTTGTCGGTCTCGGAGAGGCCGATGCCGTCGTCGGAAAGGCGGATGATGGAGCTACGGTCCCAGTAGGAGATTTGCACGAAGGAGGATTTGTCGTGGGAGTACTTGCAGTTGTTCTCTATCAGGTTGGAGAAGGCGATGTTCAGTAGGTAGACGTTGCCCATGACGGTGATGAGGCGGTCGTCGTCGGCCTCCTCCTCCTCGAAGAGCAGCTCGATGTGGTAGTCGGGGTGGGCACGGAGCAGGAACTGGCGGGCGTCTAAAAGCAGTTCGTCCAAGCGTATCTCCTGCATCTTGATACGCTCTTTGCCGTAGTCGGCCTTGGCCAAGTTCAGCAGGCCGTCGATGAGTTTCTTCATGCGGCGGCCGTCTTGCAGCCCGTTGCCGATGGCTTCGCGGTACTGGGCTTCGGTGCGTTCTTTTTGCAGGGTGAGGTCGAGCTGGGCGATGAGGGCGGCCAAAGGGGTGCGCAGCTCGTGGGAGACGTTGCTGATGAACATCTTCTGCGAGGTGAAGGATTTCTCTAAACGGTCGAGCAGGTCGTTGAAGGCGGTGCATAGTTCGCCTATCTCGTCTTTGCCGTTCTTCCGGGGCAGCCGCTTGTCTATCTGTGAGGCTGAGATGGTCTCCACTTCCTTGACGATGTCGCGTATGGGCTTGAGCGAGGCGCGTGCCAGCAGGTAACAGGTGATGTAGAGCAGCAGCAGCCCGATGCAGAAGAGGTAAATGAGCGTGTTGCGCAACTCGTGCAGGGTGGTGTAGCCGTAGTTGTCGCAGGCGCTGGCGGTGACGATGTAGGATTTGCCTTCGAAGGCGTAGAGGATGCCGATGCATTGGGTCTTGCCGTCGTAGAACTCCATCTCTTTCTTCAGCAGGATGTTTTCCAAGAGGCGGCGGCTCCCTATGGTGTCGTTCTCGGCGGTGTCGCGGTAAAGCAGGTGGAAGTCGGTGGTATAGACGGCCAGCTCTATCTCGTTGACGAACTGCCGGTTGTTCAGGTAGATGGCGTGCATGGTACCGGCATCGACCCTATTTTGCAGGAACAGTTGCGCCTTGGTGGCTGCTTCGCTCTTTAGTTCATGGAAGAAGGTGCGGCTGCGCGAGTGTTCGCTCACGAAGTAGACCATCACCAAGCAGAGCAGGAAGACGGCGGCGGTGACGAAGGTGTGTTTCAGGGTGAGGGCGGTGCGTATTTTCATGGTTTGTCCGT
>JAJPYP010000174.1 GCA_021204885.1 Prevotellaceae bacterium | reverse complement strand
GTTGGACGATATTTATGCATAGCACGCACTTTGCTGTCCTATTTTTCATCATTCAACCCCGCTAAAACGGCCGTATTTGCGTATAAAGGGACGGAAGGCGGAAAAAACGGCGGAAATGGCGGGTTGATTTGGTAAAACAAGGTGACAGGATGGGGAAGACAAGACAGGCGGAAAGCAGTGTAACCACCATGTAAACAGTATATTATAGGAAGATGAAGTACATTTCGCAAGCATGTCCTTTGCACGGATATTTACAAAACAAGGCGCTACATGATGCCCTTCAAACAGCGGAAAGCGACCTTTTCGACGGGAAAAACAGCCTTTCACCACCCCATTCGTGCCGGTCAGCCCGATGCAGTTCGCAAACACACGCACCCCAAGGGAAGCGGCTTTGTCATCTATTATTACCATCCGCACCATCTCCTTCCCAAGGTGTCCGAATCGGGTCGTTTTGACAAATAGTAAGCACATTATCATAATTGCAAGCATATTGTCATTACATCGCAAGAACGGCATAGCATAGTATCAAATCACCGAGACCCGCAAAACTCATCTTCCCAATGCTTAGGGTGTCATCTTCTCAATGCTTAGGGTGTAAGCATTGGGAAGTGACACTTTGCTCATCCCAATGCATAGACCCTCATCATTGGGAAGATGAGCCCCTTTGCTTCCCAATCCATAGACCCCTTGGATGGGGAAGTGTAAAGATATGCGTGCGTGTCAAGAAAAACGCACACCCAAATCGAAGCGGTGCAAGCATCCCAATCCATCCACCCCACCCGCCGTTTTCCATCGGTTTCAATCATAACCAAGCCCGGCTTTGCCCAACCTACTCCTATCCACATTATTTACCGCATCCACACCCCTTGCGAAGCCCATTCCAACCGGCCTGACCGCCGTTTCAAGCCACTCTGTAAACAAGTATAAAACCATACAAGCCACGGTAATTATTTTAAGGTTCATTCCCATTTCCAATAGGCCCGCCACCCTTTTTACAGCCCCCGGCTTTTGCCTATAGCATCTTTTCATTATCTTTGCCTTTCGGCAAGACAGCTATGGATATAACAGTATGAAAACATATAAGGAGACATGAAACGGTTGGTTGTAGGGTTGGGGGAACTCCTGTGGGACGTTCTGCCCGACGGCAGGAAGAATTTAGGCGGCGCACCGTCGAACTTCGCCTACCATGTAGCACAGTTCGGCTTGCCCTCGATGGCGGTAAGCGCCATCGGCAACGACGTATTGGGTGAAGAGACGCGCATGGCGCTCAAGGCCAAGAGACTGGAGTACATGTTGCAACAGGTGCCTTACCCCACGGGGCAGGTACTCGTCACGCTCGACGATGCAGGCGTTCCCGCGTACGACATCAAAGAGGGCGTGGCGTGGGACAACATGCAGTTCACGCCCCAAGTGGAAGAGATGGCAAGCGGTTGCAGGGCCGTCTGCTTCGGCTCGCTGGCACAGCGCGGCGAGGTGTCACGGGGCACGATAAGGCGGTTCTTGGAGGCCACGCCCGGGGATTGCATGCGCATATTCGACATCAACCTGCGGCAGGCGTTCTATACCAAGGAGATTATCGAGGAGTCGATGCGGCTGTGCAATGTGTTGAAGGTGAACGATGAGGAGCTTGTAATCATAGGCCGCCTGTTCGGCCGGGCGGGCTTGGGCGCGGAGCATGCGTGCCGGCAGCTGCTTGGTGAATACCACCTTGACACGCTTATACTGACTTGTGGCGTGAACGGCAGCTACGTCTTTACCCAAGGCAAGCGTTCTTTCCTTGCCACGCCAAGGGTGGATGTGGTGGATACCGTGGGCGCGGGCGATTCGTTCACCGGCTCCTTCTGCGCCGCACGCTTGCGGGGCATGTCAGTAGAAGAGGCGCACCGCTTGGCAGTGGATGTAAGTGCCTACGTCTGCACCAAGAACGGGGCGATGCCTCAGCTGCCCCGTGCCTTTACAAGCCGTTTGGAGTGAAGAAGCGATGAAAAGAAAAACATACAATTCACGGTAAATGGCGGAACGCGCGTGTAATATATAATCCTTCTTGTTATCCCTTGCAGAAGAAAAAAGACATATAGAGCAATATTGACAAAGAATAGACCAATTCCACTCGGGGAATAATAACGAACTTTGCCTGAAATAATCTGCTAATGACTAATAAGGCGCGTTTATTCCTCCTGCTGTTACCCATTTGCCTGAGTGGTTGCGAAATGTTTGAAAGCCACCCGTATGATGTTCATGTCACCGGGGAAAGGAACTTGACGGAGAAGAACATCGGCTTGATAGAGGCCGCTACCAAGGGCAAAAAGACCCTTACATTCGCCATGATAAGCGACACCCAGCGTTGGTATGACGAGACCGAGGACGTGGTAAAAGCGCTTAACGCACGGGGCGACCTTGATTTCGTGTTGCATGGCGGTGACCAGTCGGACTTCGGGGCTACGGAGGAGTTCATGCTGATGCGTGATATATTCAACAAACTCGACATGCCTTACGTATGCGTCCTTGGCAACCATGACTGCTTGGGAACGGGAGAAGACACCTACCGCACCATTTACGGCGAGCTGAATTTCGCCTTCACGGCGGGTAACACCCGTTTCATCTGCCTGAACACCAACGCGCTTGAATATGATTACTCGGAGCCGGTGCCCGACTTCGACTTTATAGAGAACGAACTGCTGAACTTGCCCGCCGAGGTGGAACAAACCGTGTTCCTCATGCACGTGAAGCCCACCGAGTTGGTGTTCAACAACAACGTGGCGAAGGTGTTCCAAGCCTATATACAGCAATTCCCCGGCGTGCTTTTCTGCCTGTACGGGCACGAGCACAAGCTCTCGGTAGACGACCTTTTCGGAGACGGCATCTTGTATTACCAATGCCCCAACATCGCCCAGCGCATCTACTTGCTGTTCACGCTCAAGGAGGACGGTAGTTATGATTATGAAGCGGTCGGTTTTTAAAGGGATGGCCCTTGGCGTGGCGTTGGCGGCATCGGCCTTGTGCGTGCAGGCGCAGGAAACCGTCGCGTCTGTCTACACCCCGCAGGAAGACAGCGTGTGGGTATCCTACCCCACCCCGCGCAAGTATGACAAGCGCGTACACCGCTATCGCCGCGCGTGGGAAGCGTTGACGCCCACCCATACCAAGATACAGATGTATGGCGGCATGGGGTTGGTATCGCTTGGCACGGGCTGGGACTACGGGAAACGCGGGCAGTGGGAGACGGACGTGTTGCTGGGCATCATTCCCCGTTACTCCTCACAATGTGCCAAGGTGACTTTGACGTTGAAGCAGAATTACATTCCGTGGAGTGTCTCTCTTGGGAAGGACTTTTCGTTGGAACCGCTCGCCACGGGCCTTTATTTCAATACCGTATTCAGCGGCGAGTTTTGGACGAGGGAGCCTGACCGTTATCCCAAAAGGTATTATGGGTTCTCCACCCGTTTGCGTACACATATATTTCTGGGGCAGCGCATCCGTTTTGATGTACCTGATTCTTACCGCATGTTTTCCAAAAGCATCACGTTCTTTTACGAAGTGAGCTCGTGCGACCTTTACATCGTAAGTGCTATTACCAATCATCTGAAGCCCAGAGATTATCTTCGTTTGTCGTTCGGACTGAAGTTCCAGATATTCTAATCCCGTTCCCATCGTTTCCCTTCTTTCTTACTTATCGGGGCATTCAAATAAATGGCCGGGAGACGGATGAAATGCGAAGAGACGGACACGCGTTATGTTCCATAACGCAACTAACCGGGCAGGTACAAGGTTGCCCGTTGCAGGGTGTGTACCGTCTGCGGCCGGCATCCATCGGGACTCCCGTTTAGGCTTTCTGCCGTTCCCCTCATTCATATCGGTTAAAACAGGTATGGGGCTATATCCTGTGTGTGAGGGGGAAATGTGTCATATTGTCTTTCATTTTATCTTTTGTGCGGTTAATTATTGTAAAATAGGTAAATGATGGGAAATAATGGCTATATTTGCAATAGAAACTTTCGCGAATCTTAAACTAAATTTAAAAATTATGATTAAAAGAGTTAAGCCTATCGGCTTTGTACTCCTTTTGGCGGGTGCATTGCTATGTTCAGCTCAATCCTATGCTGAATCGAAAAGTCCCATCAAGGGCGAAAACACATCCCAACAAAACGGAAGAGTCACCGGTACCGTGTCAGATGATATGGGCCCCATCACGGGCGCGTCTGTCGTCGTGAAGGGGACAACCTATGGCACCATTACCGACCTCGACGGCCATTTCGTGTTGGAAAATGTACAGCCGGGCAGCGTCATCCAAATCTCTTTCATCGGTTACATTACACAAGATGTGAAGTACACCGGCCAACACGACCTTCAAATCAAGCTCGTGGAGGACAGCCAGAGCTTGGAAGAGGTGGTGGTTGTGGGTTACGGTACACAGAAGAAGGCCAACATGACCGGTTCGGTGGCACAGATTGAGAGTGCGGTATTGGAGAGCCGTCCGGTACAGAACGTGTCGCTGGCCATCCAAGGTATGGCTCCCGGTGTGACGGTGAGCGGTGCGCAAGGCCGTCCCGGTGACGAAGGCGCCACCATCCGCATCCGCGGTGTGGGCACGTTGAACACGGCCGACCCCTATATCCTTGTAGACGGTATCGAGACCTCGACCATGAGTTCCATCGACCCGAACGACATCGAAAGCATCTCCGTGCTGAAAGATGCCGCCTCGGCCGCCATCTACGGTTCAAAAGCCTCCAACGGCGTTATCTTGATTACCACCAAACGCGGCAAGTCGGGTGCGCCCCGCATCTCCTACAACGCCAACTTCGGCATACAGAATCCCACCATGCTGGTAGACCGCATGAGCTCTTACGACTACGCGCGCCTGTACAACCAAGTATTGGCCGGTGAAGGACGCGAGCTGCGTTTCACCGATGCCGAAATCCAGAAGTTCAAGGATGGCAACGACCCCGACTACCCCAACACCGACTGGTACGGCTTGGGTTACCAGACCGGTTTCCAGCACACCCACAACGTGAACGTGTCGGGTGGTACCGACGTGTTGAAATACATGGCTTCGGCCGGTTACATGCACCAGAAGGGTATCCTGCCCAACGCCGAGCGCGAACAGTTCAACTTCCGTACCAATCTGGACATCAAGATCAACTCGCGCCTTACCACGCGCGTGAACATGGCCTATATACACAACGACTACGCCGACCCCACATCCTGCTATATAGGCGGCAATTCCGACCAGATTATCCGTCAGTTGAACGTCATCGCTCCGTGGATTGTGGCACGTTATGACGACGGTACCTACGGCACCATCTCCGACGGTAACCCCATCGCTTGGTTGGATTTGGACCAGACAGTCAGCAACAAGACCCAGAACTTCTCAGGCACCGTTTCCGCCGACTATAAAATTCTGGACGGACTGGTAGCCACCGTGACCGGCTCCTACGTGAACAACCAGCGCAACTACACGGAGTTCCAGAAGTTCATCCAGT
>JAJPYP010000143.1 GCA_021204885.1 Prevotellaceae bacterium | reverse complement strand
TTCAGCAACCGGTAGGCTTCGGAATACTCCGGGCAGTTGCGCGGCACGCTGTCCAAGATGGGCTCGGCGTGGGCGCGCAGCACGGGCAGCTCGAAGAGCAGGGCCGAGTTGAACATGGCGTCGGCGTTCTCTTGGAAGGGGAATATCCACTTCTCCTCGCCGGCGCGCACGCTGGGCCAGCGCGATATGGTTTCGCGCGCCGAGTAGCCCCGGTAGTTGAAGTCGCGTATGATGCGGCGCAACAAGCGGTTGTCGGTGGTGGGTATCCAGTTGTGGTCGTCCAAGGAGATGGTGGTCAAGGCCGACACATATATCTTGTAGGTACACTCGGGCGGTATGTGCGGAATAAGCGCGGGGTTCAGCCCGTGAATGCCTTCCAATATCAAGATGGTATGGTCGTCTATGCGCAGCTTGTCGCCACGGAACTCTTTCTTGCCCAAGGTGAAGTTGTAAGTGGGCAATTCCACCTCCTCGCCGCGCAGCAAGGCGTGCAGTTGGTTGTTGAAGAGCTCCAAGTCGAGGGCGTCGAGCGATTCAAAGTCGTACTCGCCGTTCTCGTCAAGTGGTGTGTCCTCGCGGTTGACGAAGTAGTTGTCCAAGGAGATGGGGAAGGGACGCAACCCGTTGGTCATGAGCTGCACCGAGAGCCGCTTGCTGAAGGTGGTTTTCCCCGACGACGAGGGTCCCGAGATGAGTACCAACTTGATGCGGCTGCCGCTTTCGGCCCGGTGGTAGATGTCGTCGGCTATCTGGGCGATTCTCTTCTCTTGCAACGCCTCGGCCACGTTGATGAGCCCCGTGGCGTTCCCTTCGATGCAGGCTTGGTTGCAGTCGCCCACGTTGCTCAAGCCCATGATGTGATTCCAGCGCAGGTGTTCTTTGAACACGTCGAGCATCTTCTCTTGCTTGATGACCTCTTCCAACACGGCGGGGTTTTTCTTGTTGGGGATGCGCAGCAACAGGCCGTCGTAATACTTCACCAAGTCGAACAGCCCGATGTAGCCGGTGCTTGGCAGCAGGTTGCCGTAGTAGTAGTCGATGGTGTCGTCGAGTATATAATAATAGGTATACAGGGAACCCGACGTCTTCAACAGCTTCACCTTGTCGTTCATGCCTTGCTCGCTGAACACCCGCACGGCCTCGTCGGTGTGGCACTCCACCCGCTTGAAAGGAATGTCGCGGGCTACAATCTCCTGCATGCGCCGCTTCAAGGCGGTGACGTCGGCCAACTCTACGGGACGCCCTATGCGCAGGTTGCAGAAGTAGCCTTTCGACACGGGGTGCTCCACGTAGAGTTTCCCTTCGGGGAAGAGCTCGCGCACGGCCTTGTACAAGATGAAGCACAGCGAGCGCACGTAAGTGCGCATGCCCGAGGGTTCGCGCACGTCCATGAACTCCACGTCCTTGTTGGTATAGACGCGGTAATAGAGACCTTCGGCGCGGTTGTTCACCTTGGCACTCACTACTTGGTAAGGAAAATTCAAGTTAAATCCTTGGTAAATTTCCAAAAGTGAGCTCCCGATGGGAAATTCTTTGATAATATTATTATTTTTGCAACAAATTTGTAACATGTGTTCCATAAGGTTCCTTTTTAAACATGATTGACTTGTTAAATATACCTTGAATAACACAGCGCACAAAGAAAACTTTTCATTTATTATAGATGGAATATTCGTTTTATGATTTTTTAAAGCTGCTTGGCTCGTTGGGACTCTTTTTGTACGGCATGAAGACCATGAGCGAAGGGCTTCAAAAATTTGCCGGTAACCGACTACGCAAGATTCTCACCGCCATGACAACCAACAGGGTAACCGGCGTCCTGACAGGTGTATTGATAACGGCACTCATCCAATCTTCTTCGGCCACGACCGTCATGGTGGTAAGTTTCGTAAACGCCGGCTTACTCACCCTTTCCCAATCCATCGGCGTTATCATGGGTGCCAACATCGGTACCACCGTCACGGCATGGATCATATCCGCCTTGGGCTTCAAGATAGACGTGGCCGCCTTCTCGTTGCCGCTCTTGGCCATCGCCATACCCTTGATGTTTTCCCAAAAGAGCACCCGCAAGTCGATGGGCGAGTTCATCTTCGGTTTCTCCTTCCTCTTCATGGGACTCTCCCTGTTGCAGGCCAACGCGCCCGACTTGGGCAAGAACCCCGACATGCTCGCATTCGTGCAGAACTATACCCACATGGGCTACGGATCCATCCTGCTGTTCGTGCTCATAGGCACGGTACTCACCATGATTGTACAGGCATCGGCGGCCACGATGGCCATCACGCTCATCATGTGTGCCAACGGCTGGATAGGCTTCGAGCTGGGTGCCGCGTTGGTACTGGGCGAGAACATCGGCACCACCATCACCGCCAACTTGGCGGCATTGACCGGCAACACGCAAGCCCGCAGGGCCGCCATGGCACACTTGGTGTTCAACGTATTCGGCGTCATTTGGGTGTTGTGCCTCTTCGGGCCTTTCACCCATGCCGTCTCATGGGGTGTGGACAAACTCTTCGGCGTGCAAGATGCCGGCGTGGCCGTGTCGTTCAAGCTATCCGCGTTCCACACCTGCTTCAACATCTGCAACGTGCTTATCATGATTTGGTTCGTCAAGTTCATAGAACACACCGTCTGTGCCATCATCCCCACTAAAGAGCAGGAAGAGGAGTACAGGCTGCGCTTCATTACGGGTGGTATGCTATCCACGGCCGAGCTTTCCATCGTGCAGGCCAAGAAAGAGATACAACTCTTTGCCGAGCGCACGCACCGCATGTTCGACATGGTGCGCGAGCTCTTGCAAGTAGAGAAAGACGACGAGTTCAACACGCTTTACAGCCGCATAGAGAAGTATGAGAGCATCAGCAACAACATGGAATTGGAAATCGCCAACTACCTGAACCACGTGTTGGAAGGGCGTTTGAGTGCCGAAGGTAAGTTGAAGATACGCTGCATGCTGCGCGAGATTGCCGAGATAGAGAGCATTGCCGACAGCTGCTACAACGTGGCCCACACCATCAGCCGCAAGCGTCGTTCCAACGAAGACTTCACCGAGCGGCAGTATGCCCATCTGCACTTCATGATGAAGCTCACCGACGACGCGCTCTCACAAATGTACGTGGTATTGTCGCGCACCGAGAACCAGTATGTGGACATCAACAAGTCCTACAACATAGAAAACGAGATAAACAACTACCGCAAGCAACTCAAGAGCCAGAACATCGTAGACATCAGCAACAAGGAGTACGATTACCAAATCGGTGTCTACTACATGGACATCATCACCGAATGCGAGCGCCTGAGCGACTACATCATCAACGCGGTGGAGGCCGACAACGACATCAAGCGCAAGAAGGTAGCCTAATGGGAACAAAAGGAGACAGACTATGCCGGGATGCGTGGTAACCATCGGGTTCTTTGACGGCGTGCACCGCGGACACCGCCTGCTCATCGAGCAAGTGCGCCGGGCGGCTGCCGCACGCCGTCTGGAGGCGGTCGTCATCACCTTTTCCAAGCACCCACGTGAAGTGTTACAGCCTGGCTTCCATCCCGAATTGCTTACCACTTGCCGGGAGAAAACGGAATTGCTGACCGGCTTAGGCATAGACCGTTGCGTCTTGCTCGACTTCACCCTGCGCCTTGCACAGCTCACGGCACACGACTTCATGGCCTACCTGCAAAAGGAATATAACGCCAAAGCGCTTGTGGTGGGCCACGACCATCGCTTCGGACACAACCGTAGCGAAGGCTTCGACGATTACGTGCGCTATGGGGTGGAAATGGGCATGGAAGTGCTACATGCCGGTGCCTATTACTACACTTGGGAGGGGGGCATAAAGGAAGAGGTGCCCGTAAGCTCCTCGCGCGTCAGGGAATGTCTGCATGCGGGCGATGTGGAGAAAGCCGCCCGCTATTTAGGACGCAGCTACACCATACAAGGCAAGGTGGGAAGCGGACGCGGCGTAGGACACACCATCGGTTTCCCCACCGCCAACATCGAGATTGAGGATGCCCACAAGTTAGTGCCGGCCGACGGCGTGTATGCCGTCATGGTAGAGATAAGCGGACAAAGACACGGTGGAATGGTCAACATCGGCCACCATCCCACATTCGGAGAGGATAGCGGGCGCACCATCGAAGCCCACGTCTTCGACTTCAACGCCGATATTTACAACCGTCCCATCCGGCTCTCGTTCATGAACCGTCTACGCGAAGAACAGAAGTTCTCCACGGTGGAGGCACTTGTCCAGACGCTCCATGAAGACGAAGCCCGCGCACGGAGCATGCTGAAAGCTTTCAGTTCTCACTCCTCTTTTTAGTAGGTGACGCCTGCGTGATGCGGATGCTGCTCACGATGCCCGCACACAAGGCGAAAACAACGGCAAGCAAGAGGCAAGACTGTGCCCGCTGCCCCTCGGAAAACAAACGGAACAAGAGGGCGACCAACGTGGTTCCCAACGTTTGTCCCAACAAGCGGGCCGTACCCAGCATACCGCTGGCACCCCCACTCCGCCTCGTGGGCGCCGATGAAACGATAGTCACATTATTGGGCGTTTGAAACAAGCCGAAACCCATGCCACACAGAGCCAACCGCCACACGATGTTCCATTCCGCCGGATGCGCCGGAAGCAAATAGAGCGAACAGAGCCCCATGGCGAAAACAGCCATTCCGATGCCGCCGAGCAGTCCGGGATGCACCCGCTCCACCAACCGTCCGGCAAGCGGGGCGGTAAGGATGATGGCACACGGCCAGGAAGTAAGCAACAGACCTATTCCCACGGCACTGTATCCCAAAACATCTTGCAAGAAGAACGGCAAGGAAACCATGGCCAGCATCTGTGCGGAAAAAGAGGTGATGGAGGAGCCCATGGAGAGCGAGAAAATGGGGATCCTCAACAAATCCACAGGAAGTATGGGAGTGGTTGCCCGTAGCTGCCTACGTATATAGAAAATGCCGATGACGACAAGCAATGCCAACTGTATGACAAGGAAATGCCGGTTCTCGGAATGGGCGAAACCCTCCAACGAATATATCAACAAGCCGAAAGTCAACGCATTGGCCACGGCACTCAGCTTGTCGAAGTGCCGCCGCACGGTAGCTGTCGGGTTATGGGGAAGCAAACGGTAACCAATGGCAATCGATGCCAATCCCAACGGGACGTTGATGGCAAACAGCCAATGCCAGCTGCCTATTGCCAAGATACTTCCGGCAACCGACGGTCCGGCGGCAGCCGAAACCGCCACCACCATGGCATTGATACCCATGCCCCGTCCCAATACCCGAGGCGGGTAAATCAAGCGGATAAGCGCGGTGTTGACGCTCATAATGCACGCGGCACCCAATCCTTGGAACACACGGGCAACAACCAGCATTTGAAACGAAGAAGACAAGGCACATGCCACCGATGCCGTCACAAAAACACAAACGCCGATAAGGAAAACACGGCTCACCCGATAATTATTGGGGGTAAGGTTTCAAAGGTGTGATAAAGTATAT